>JAGHVP010000029.1 GCA_018064305.1 Candidatus Equibacterium intestinale
GCAGGTGTCTGTGGACTGGCGAAGCGACAGATTTGTAGTATCGTTCCGAGTCGTTGTTCTTAACGTTGCCGCGTTATGCCGCACAAAGGAGCGTCTGGCAGAATGGGCCGGAGCATACCGTCCCGGCGGGCTAAAGCCCTGCTGCTCGGGCCGCAAGCATACATGCTTGCTTTGAACCCCTCGCGACCTATGATGTTCAAAGAGAAGCCTGGAGCAGATGAACGCGAAGCTCCAAGGGTCGTGATAAAATACTCCAGCCGACAGCAATCGCGACGTGTTATGTAATGCACTGATAATCAACTTTATAAAAAATAGCACATGCCTGATTGTTGACGTGGGTTATATGTTATTTAGCTGATATTCAACCAGATACGTAACACGCCGCTTTTACCGCTGCCGCACAAAGGAGCGGCTGGCAGAATGGGCCGGAGCATATCGCCGCCAATGGCATTTGAATGGGAGGAACCGCCGGCCACCGCCCGGCTAGCGTCGGCCGAGCAGCGCGGCACGCCGCCGGGACCGCCGAACTTCACCCGGCCGGCCGCCGTCGCGCGGCCACCACTGTTGCCGGCCGCGGCCCGGCTGTGCCGAACGGCAAGACTCGTCGTCCCCGCCGGCCACCAGAAAAGCAACAAAAAAAGCCGCAGGAAAACCTACGGCTTTGTAAGGGTGGGAGGTGGGACTCGAACCCACGACATTCAGAACCACAATCTGACGCTCTAACCAACTGAACTACGCCCACCATGTAATCGGGACGGCAAAGGTAAACAAATTTTTCAAAATCCAACAAAAATTTAATATATTTGCTCCTCACAAGCGAATCTATTGAAATTTTTACAATATCATGGCAAGAGAAATCAAATTCTCTCTGGTTTACAGAGACATGTGGCAGTCCTCTGGAAAATACGTTCCCAGAGTGGACCAGCTGGTGCAGGTGGCCCCTGCTATCATTGACATGGGTTGCTTCGACCGAGTGGAGACAAACGGTGGCGCCTTCGAACAGGTGAACCTCCTTTTCGGCGAGAACCCCAACGTGGCAGTCCGCAAGTGGACAGCCCCCTTCAACAAGGTCGGTATCCAGACTCACATGCTCGAGCGCGGTTTGAACGCACTCCGTATGAACCCCGTTCCTGCAGATGTCCGCGAACTGATGTACAAAGTGAAATGCGCACAGGGTACCAACATATCACGTTCTTTCTGCGGTCTTAACGACCACCGCAACCTCCGCCTCTCAGTGGAATATGCGAAGAAGGCAGGTATGATCTCACAGGTTGCCCTGAGTATCACCAACTCACCCATCCACACTGTAGAATACTACATGGGCGTTGTAGACAAAGTTGTAGAGTACGGCTGCGACGAAATCTGCTTGAAAGATATGGCAGGTATCGGCCGCCCCACAGTCCTCGGCAAACTTGTTCACAGCATCAAGACCAAATATCCCCACATCAAGGTCCAGTACCACGGCCACACCGGCCCGGGCTTCTCTCCCGCAAGCATGCTGGAGGTGGCACGTGCAGGCGCCGACTACCTCGACGTAGCTGTAGAGCCTCTGTCATGGGGTAAGGTTCATCCCGATGTAATCACCATCCGCGAGATGATGAAATACGACGGCTTCCTTGTAAAGGACCTCAATATGGATGCATACATGGAGGTACGCCGTCTCACCCAGAGCTTCATGGACGACTTCCTGGGCTTCTTCATCGAGCCTTCTAACTCAAAGATGTCATCGCTCCTCGTAGGCTGCGGCCTGCCCGGCGGTATGATGGGATCTATGATGGCCGACCTCAAGGGCTTCCAGGGCGCTATCAACATGACCCTTCGCGCAAAAGGCGAGAAGGAACTCAGCCTCAACGAACTGGCAGTGAAACTGTTCCAGGAGGTAGAGTATGTATGGCCCAAGCTGGGTTATCCTCCATTGGTTACTCCTTTCAGCCAGTATGTGAAGAACACCGCGCTGCTTAACCTCATGAACACCATCAAGGGCGAGCCCCGCTGGACACGCATCGACCCCGACACATGGAACATGATCCTTGGCAAGACCGGCAAGCTGCCTGGTCCTCTTGCACTCGAGATTGTGGCCCTTGCAAAGGAGAAAGGCCTCGAGTTCTATACAGGCGAGCCTCAGGATGCATTCCCCAACCAGCTCGACCACTACCGCCAGCTCATGAAGGAAGAGGGCTGGGACTGCGGTCAGGACGACGAAGAGCTCTTCGAGATGGCAATGCACGAGCGCCAGTACCGCGACTATAAGAGCGGCGTTGCAAAACAGCGTTTCGAGAAAGACCTCGAGGCTGCACGCGAGAAGGCAGGTGCTCCCATCATTGTGAAACGTCCCGTTGTGGAGGTTCCCAAGATCGACATCACAAAGGTTACAGAAGTATATCCCGATGCAGTTGCCATCCAGGCTCCCGTATCAGGGCAGGTCGTATGGCAGTATGACGTTGTAGACGAGTCTACAGCTCCCAATGTCGGCGACACTGTAAAAGCCGGTGACGTAATCTGCCGCATCCAGGCTTACTACGGACTTGAAGAGATCAAGGCTCCCGTAACCGGCAAGTATGTGGCTGTATATCCCGCACAGGGCGCGAATGTCAAGAAAAACGAGATACTCGCTTTTGTAAAGTAAAATAATCTGAGTTCCGCAAGTACTGCATAAAGCCTGAATACAGGAAAAGATGGTACTTGCGGAACTTGAGTAAAAGGATAAAATCATGAAAATCTTCAGCACCCTTTTCAGCCCCGCCTACGGCATCGTGAGAGCGATTCTTGCGCTTGTTCTCGGTGTCATCATGGTGGTATGGCCCGGCACAGCCATCGAGACTGTCATCAGAGTGATCGGTGCGGTGCTGGTGGTGATCGGCGGTATCTCGCTGGCACTTTCCTACACTGAGCGTGAAGAGGGTCACACCAACATCATGAGCTTCAACGGCATCTTCGATGTGGTATTCGGCCTTCTGCTCATCATCTTTCCTGCGTTCTTCGCAGGACTTTCGATGTACCTTTTCGGAGCCATCATGCTTGTTTTCGGTGTGGGCCAGATTGTAAACCTGATATCTGTACGCAAGAAAGCCCATGTGGACTCTGTGTGGTTCATCATGCCTTTCATTGTGGCAGTATGCGGCGTTGTGGTGCTGTTCATGCGTCAGTGGCAGGGCAGGCCCATCCTCTATCTGGTGTTCGGTATCGCTCTGATAATCTATGCTTTCACTGAGGTTGTCATAAGCATCAAGGCGCGCCAGGTGAAGAGGGCCGGGCTCAAGGCTCAGAAAGAGGCAGAGAAGGCCGCTCAGGAGGCAGCCAAGGCAGAACCTGCAAAGCAGGCCGAGGTCGCTGAAATCGATGAAGAAGACGAATAAGACATTATTAACCAATTCCATACTCAAGATGAAAAAAGTACTGATAGCAATTGTAGCAGTAGGTTTCATGTTCTGCATGGCAAGCTGCTCAAAGGAGTGCACCTGCAAATATGAGGTTCTCGGTATCTCTACCGAAATCACAGTAAAGCTGGATGATGGCAAGTGCTCTGACATGAATGGCAACCTTACCGTTAAAGGCAGCAAGGTGGCAGACTCAAAGTGTTCTCCTAAAGTCTTCTAATTGAAACTTTTCCTTAAAATATTAGTAGGAATATTATTCATAGTATCGGCGGTGGCAAAGTTGCTTTCCGCCGATATTTTTGAATTGTACATATTCAGCTTCGAGATTTTCCCGATGGGCGTCTCGTTTGTGCTTGCACGCGTGGTGATTGCCTTCGAGCTTTTTCTAGGAGTGTGGATGATTTCCAACCTGCACGCCCGGCTCAGCGCAGCGGCGGGCATCTTCACACTTGCAGGTTTTTCGGCCTTTCTGATATGGCTTATGCTGCGCGGCGACCAGGGCTCGTGCCACTGCTTCGGCGAGCTGGTCGACTTCACGCCGGGCCAGTCGCTGATTAAGAACATGGCCATGACGGCGCTGCTGCTGCCCTGTCTGTGGGGCCGCTCTTTCAAAGTGCGGCACAAGGGCCTTTGGACCGCCCTTATCTTTCTTGCCAGCTTCGCAACGGTCTTCATCATTTCGGTGCCAGACAACTTCCGTTTCTCGCAATATGGCAGGAGTTATTTCAACGAAGAAGCCTTCGACAGTGCGGTGG
>JAGHVP010000192.1 GCA_018064305.1 Candidatus Equibacterium intestinale
AATAATGACTCACCTGAGGATCCCGGATACTATGGTGAAACCTACGACATGGTGAAACAGGTTGCCGACGAGGTCAATGCCCGCATGTTCATCTTCGACGGCGCCGACATCAAATGGATCCGTCATTCAAGCAGTTCAAGACCTGCCGGATGCACATTGCTCGGCAAGTACGAAGATCCGATAATGCCTGAGGCAGTGCCGGCATATTACTTCAAGCAGCCCTGCTTCGTGTCGTATATCGAGAATTCAGGCAATGAGTATATGCTGATTGTCAACAAGAGTCATGTCAAGACAGTTGAGACCCATATCACATTCAGCCAGGATGTATATGAAGTTGGGAAAGACGGCTCTCTCACCTTGGTGAAGGCTGAAATGGAAGACGGCGATTTCGTTGAGCGTGAATACGAAATCGACAACGGCGACGTGCTGATATTCAAGATCAAATAGACGGCTGTTCTTCTTCAAGAAGAGCCATCTTGCAGATAAATTTCAAGCATTGCTCGGGAGTGATGATACATTCCCGGGCAATTCTTTTTATGTCATAGTCCCGCTTTATGCCGAACTCCAGCCCGTTGGTGCGGAAATAGTCGAGCACGCGCTGCTCGGGCGGTGTCACGGTGAGGCTTATCTGGGCGCCTGAATGCTTCATGCGCAGGTATTCCTCTTCCAGCCTTGATGCAGCCTTGTTCTCGTCGGCCACGCGGATATAAACTGTGGCGCGGCCCGCCTCATCCGGGGCGGTGTGGGGTGCGTCATCACTCTTGGGGATATCTATCTCAAGCACGGTTTTGCCGTTATAGTCCCAGAACTGCTCTGTATACTCCACAGCAGGCTTGCAGAACACGCTTGCCGCAGCTTCTATCACATACCTTTCCTCGTCGCGGTTCTTCAGCCCCACCACCTTGCCGTTGTCTTTCACGCCTATCAGCAGCCTGCCTCCTTCGGTGTTGGCAAAAGCGGCCAGCGACCGCGAGATCTTGCGCGTGTCGCTCAGGAAATACTTGAAATCCTGATGAATGTGTTCGCCTTGCTCCAGCAGGAGGTCGAGAGGGTGCTTTCTCATTCAGAAACAAACAGGTCTTTGATCTCTTCCGGTTTGCAGTCGTTGTTGTCTGCAGGCTGCACTCCAAGGATAGTGGTGATTATCAGATGGTCGTTGAGGTTCTCGAATTCCACGGGATGTTCATATCCGCGCTTGAACGCCGGGCCGAAGGCATAGAACACCATGCGCATGTCCTGAGCTTCTGGAACGAAACCGTGGGCACCTTCGCCGGGCGAGGGGCGGCGGCTGTTGCTGTTCTGGTCGTAAACCACCGTCCATCCCGGATCGGGCTGCACCAGGATAGGGTAGATGCGGTCTGTATCCTTGCCGTAATGATACTCTTCGGGGACTTTGTACCTGCGCCACACTTTGTAGTGCCCGTCTCTTTCGTGAGGCTTCAGCAGGTTGTAGACCTCGTCGTCGTAGTTTTCGTATGGCTCGAGGCACAGCGGACGCTGGTTATACCAGTAATGGATGCGCTTGCCAACAAGGCTGTAGATGTTGTAGTATCTGTCGGGACTCAGCTCGCACATGCCGTGGTCGGCGGTGAAGATGAAATTGATTCTGTCGTAGAGCACGCAGCGCTTGCGGAGCTGCTCCAGCATCTTCCCCAGCTGCCTGTCAATCGACTCTACTATCTGCCCGACTCTGGGTGATGTCGCGCTGTAGTTGTGCAGCGTGGCGTCGGGCTCGTCAAAATAAAACATTATAAGGTCAGGTACGGCAGTGGTGTCGGGGTTGCACAGGTCTTCGACAACCATGTCTGTCAGTGTGGAGCGTGACCTGCCGCCGTCGTACAGCACATTCTTTTCCGGATATGAGTTGTTGATTGCAGCATCTGTTCCGACCCAGCCGTAAACATGGGCGTGCAGGCCCTGTCTCTGGACTGTGTTCCACACAGGTTCTCCCTTGTAGAATGGCACGTATGCCCGCGCTTCCGCGTTGCTTATCGAATAGCTGGCCTTCAGTGAATACGAATAGAAGTTGTTGTTTACAATTCCGTGATGGTCGGGGTAGAGCCCCGTGGCCATCGAGTAGTGGTTGGGGAATGTATTTGCGGGGAAGCACGGCCTGATGGTGGCGTGTACACCCACCGAAGCCACTGAATCAAGGGTGGGGGTGCTCCAGATTTCAGGAAGGTCGTATCTGAAGGCATCCATAGAAAGGATCACCACTATCTGCCTGGGTGCTGTCTTCTGAAGAGTGTCTTCCTGCGGCGCAGGCTGCTCCTGCTGTTTCTTTTCAGATTCGGGCAGTCTGGTTGCATGGCATCCTGCCAGCAGCATCGCTGCCAGGCACATTGTAAGGTATTTGAATGTTGTCTTCATCACAGCTTTACAATTATGGGTGTATGGTGGATTGCCGGCAGAATCTTCTCCAGCAGGTCTTTGACCTCCATCTTGAGGCTGGAGGTGTTCCTGCACGGGTGGCAGCCGAACCAGCGGCTCTGCAGCACATCTCCGTCTATCAGCAGCTGCACTGCATTCTCTGTGTCGTTCATCAGACCGAGGACAGAAACCGAGCCGGGCTGGATATCAAGGTATTTCAGCATGGCATCAGCACCGGCAAATGAGAGCCTTGCCGAATTGATCTGTGCCGAAAGGTCTTTTGTAAGGAATTTCTTGTCGCCCGGCATCATCAGCAGGTAGAATCTGGTCTGCTGCCGGTTGCAGAGAAAGAGGTTCTTGCACACTATCGGGCTGGCGGTGCAGTCGGTTCCCGATGCCTTGAATGCTTCTCCGCTCAGCCTGCCGAAGGCGGCGTCTACCTGTGCGCACACCTCCATGTTGTCGGCCGGTTCGTGGTCGAGCCGCTGGTAGCTTACGCCAAGATTGTCCAGGAAGTCGTACACTCTGACTTCTCTTTCTTCTCTTCCGGCGCAGTTGTCCGGCCGGCCGGTATGAATTTCAAGTGTTTCTGCCATGGCACCTTATTTTTTGCCAAAGATACTCTTTTTCGGTAGAAATTACGATGCCGGCATGTCCTGCTCAACTTTTCCTTCTTCTTTTGCCGAAAATATGCTGATATTTCGGCAGAATGTCTTCCGGCGTCCGAAAAATCTTGATTATTTCGGCGAGAACAGCTTGAAAACTTGAAATTTCCGAAAAATCGGCTGATTCTCGGCCGGAGCGATGGTAATTGCCGAAATAATGGGATA
>JAGHVP010000212.1 GCA_018064305.1 Candidatus Equibacterium intestinale
CCCATCCCGCGTACGCTGCAGTTCTCGCTGCTCGGAGCGCGTGACCTTTCCATCATCTCCACTCCTCCGCCGAACAGGATACCGGTGCACACAGAGATCATAGATTTCAGTGAAGAGCAGATTCAGGAAATAATAGGAGCCGAGCTGGAGCGCCACGGCCAGGTGTATTTCGTCCACAACAGGGTAGAGGACATCGACGGTGTGGCTGACATCCTGCGCCGCCTGTGCCCTGAGGCACGCGTCTGTGTGGCACACGGCCAGATGGAGCCTGCAGTGCTGGAAAAGAAGATACTTGAATTCATAGACGGAGACTACGACATACTGCTCTCCACCACAATCATAGAGAACGGTGTGGACATACCCAATGCCAACACCATGCTCATCAACCGCGCCCACACATTCGGCCTGAGCGACCTGCACCAGCTGCGCGGCAGGGTGGGACGCAGCAACATCAAGGCATACTGCTATCTGATAGTGGATTCCACCGCCATCCTTTCCGACGATGCAAAGGCCCGCCTCAATGCCATAGAGACATTCTCCGACCTGGGCAGCGGCTTCAACATAGCCATGCAGGACCTTGACATCCGCGGAGCCGGCAACCTGCTTGGTGCCGAGCAGAGCGGCTTCATAGAAGAGATGGGCTTCGAAACATATCAGAAGATACTTGCCGAAGCCATGAGCGAGCTCAGGGGAGAGATGGATGCCGGCGACGAAGAGCTCATGCAGGGCAACGAAATCACAGGATCAGGCTGGATATCAGACTGCTATATCGATACAGACATTGATGCCTACATACCCGACACATACATCAATGTGCCGAAAGAGAAGATGCGCCTCTACCGCGAGCTCGACAATATGAAGAGTGCCGACCGTATAGACGCCTTCGTGGCAGAGATGGAAGACCGCTTCGGCCCGGTTCCTCCGCAGTTCGAGGAACTTATCAACATTGTAAGGCTGCGCCAGTGCGCCATCGCCCTCGGTTTCGAGAAAATCATACTCAAGAACGGCTGCATGCTGGCATATTTCGTGGCGAACAGCCACTCGTCATATTACAACAGCGCCATGTTCGGACGTATTCTGGAACACATCCAGCACTCCACCGCAAAATATCAGCTCTGCCAGCGTCCCAATTCGCTGTTTGTCAAGAGCGAGAACGTAAATAGTGTCAAAAAAGCGGTTGCATTATTGCAAGAAATGCTAACTTTGCAACTTTAGACTGCTTTTTAATGAACATTATTCTTGACATAGGCAACACATCCTGCAAGATAGCTTTCTTCGAGGGGCTGGAGCAGAAGAAACTTCTGCGCGTGAACAATCCCGAAGAGATTGTGCCGGCCATAAAGGGGGAGGAGGTAGACACGGTAGTGTGCTCTTCGGTGCGCCACCGCAGCCGTGTCCTGCTGTCTCAGCTGAAACTGATTGCCTCAAGAGTGATAGAGTTCGACCTGAAATATGTGAGAAAGCAGCTCGAGGCGGGCAATCCGCTCTTCGCACCCCTTGAGAACATGCCCGACGGAATGGGGGCCGACCGTATGGCGGCAATCCTGGAGGCATCTCTCGAACTTCCTTCAAGCGACATCCTGCTGTTTGACTTCGGCACTGCAACCACAGTCGAGTTCATTGATGCGGGCGGTCATTATCAGGGCGGTACCATCTCGCTCGGCCTGAACACGCGCTACCGCGCCCTGAGCCATTTCACACGCAAGATACCCCTCTGCTCTCCGAATGTGATCCTCGACAAGATGAGCATAAACGACATATCCACTATCGGATATGATCTTGACACAGCCCTTGCGGCAGGAAATATCCTGGGCATAAAGTTTGAAATCGAGGGATACATTGCCGCACATCCCCAGCGCGAGGTTGTTTTTACGGGCGGCGACGCAGCAGTGTTTGCTGAGGGGGTTTCCAAAAAAGTCAGAGTAATCGATAATCTGGTATTGCTGGGCCTGGCCCGCATAGCCATTGGACAGACTATATGAAAAAAACATTGAAAATATCGGCATCGCTTGTGCTGGCAGCTTTCATTGCTGTTGCATTCTCCTTCAGGGCATCGGCCCAGGGTGATGTGGCATACGATGCATTCTCACCCTATTCGATGTACGGTCTCGGCATCCTCGAGCCTGCCGGCAGCCAGAACAACCTGGGTATGGGCGGCATCGGTATCGGTGACCGCAACGCAACCTACATCAATCTGCTCAACCCGGCTGCAGTAACTGCCCGCGAGAAGCAGACATTCATGCTTGATTTCGGCCTGAGCCAGAAAGATATCTTCTACGCGGCCGATGCAGCCACCACGATAGAGGCAGACGACAGCGGAATGATACGCTCTGTCAACAATATGTTCAACATCCACCACATAGTTGCATCTTTCCCCATCGGAAAGAAATCTGCATTCAAGGTGGGTGTGATGCCTTTCAGCGCCACAGGATACAAGTTCGTCTCACGCGAGTTTTCAGACGAGGTGCTCCTGGACATGGGTGATGTGCGCTACCTGAAGGAAGGAAAAGGCGGTGTGTACCAGTGCTTCCTCGGTGCAGGCTGGGAAGTGTTCAAGAATTTCAACATCGGTGTCGACGGCATGATGTATCTGGGCAACACTGTACACGGTTCCACTACATCATTCACCACCAACACCCACTACCGCACCTTGAGCCGCGACTGGAACATTGTGGCGCGCGGCGCGGGCGCACAGGCAGGAGTCCAGTACACGATACCTTTCAAAAACAACCTTAACCTCACCCTCGGTGCCATCTACAAACTGTCCAGCACCCTCAACGGAGAGCACTCAGAGGCCACTACAGCGGCAACTGCCACCGAGGTCGACACTCTGGCAAGCTCTTTGAATAAGGTGGGCTACAAGATTCCGTCTGAAGTCGGAGCGGGATTCACACTCCGCAGGACTGGAAAATGGATGTTCGGCATGGACTGGACGATGCAGGACTGGAGAGAATCAAAGTTTGATGCGACACCGGGTATAGATATGACAACCTGCCGTCAGCAGTCCTTTAAAATTGGAGGGGAAGTGATTCCTAACAAATATGACATACGTTACTATCTTAAAAAGGTCACTTACAGGGCAGGTCTCTACTACAACCAGGGATACATCGCTCTTGACGGGCTTCCTATCGACAGCAAGGGAGTTACGTTCGGTGCCAGCTTCCCGATATACAAGTTCAACACTTCGATGTCGATGAGCGTGGACCTGGGCCAGATGGGAACTCTCTCGAACAATCTGATACGTGAAAGATACGTGAAATTCACTTTCGGACTCAACTTGATAGATATTTGGTTCCAAAAATCACTTTATCAGTAATTTCATAATCAAAAGTTTATTAATTTTGCCGCTCCATAAACGGTAACAAAACCATAAAGACGATGAAAAAGATTTTTGTAATAGTATTTGCTGCACTGATTGCACTGCAGGCAAATGCTCAGGTAGGAAAATTCGGTACAGGTCAGGACAGTGTTGAATGCGTCAAGTATCTCTCATACTACAAAGAATACGTAAAGCACAACAACATGGCCGATGCAATCGGTCCATGGCGTAACGCCATCGCAATCTGCCCTGTAACTGCAAGCCAGAACATGCTTGTAGACGGTCAGAAGATCATGCGCTGGGCAATCGGTAAGGAAAAGAACGCCGAGGCACGCAAGGGTCTTGTCGACACCCTCATGAAGCTTTATGACCTCCGTGTTGCCAATTATCCCAAGAATGCCGTAAGCGCACTCAACAACAAGGTCATCGACATGAACAAATACAACTGGCACGAAGATACTCCCATCATCCTCTACGAAGAGATGAAGGGCATCCTCAAGGCCAACGGCACTCAGTCTTCACCCCTTGTATATGTCAAGCTGATGGACGTTGCCTCAAAGCTTTACCAGGCCGGCACCATCGATGCTGACATGATCATGACCGACTACAACAATATCAGCGAGTCGATTGCCGCTTCTCTTGCAGAGAAAGAAGACGAGAAGCTCCAGAGCGCCCTCAAGGACGTCGAGACAATGTTCGCCAACAGCGGTGTTGCCTCTTGCGAGAACATGATCGCCCTCTACGAGCCCCGCTACAATGCCGCTCCTGAGGATAAGGACAACCTCACCGCCATTGTAAAGATGCTCGGCCGTGCAGACTGCCTCGATTCAGAGCTCTTCCTCAAGGCAGTGGAGTCACTCCACAAGATCGAGCCTTCTGCAGCAACAGCATACAACCTTTACAAGCTCTACTCAAAGGTTGACGACACCAAGAATGCAGTCAAATTCCTGAAGGATGCCATCGAGATGACCGATGCAGCCGACACCAAGCAGATTGCAAGCTACTACTTCGAGCTTGGTCAGTACAACTTCAAGAAAGCAGGCAACAACGCTGCCGCTGTAGAGGCTGCAAAGAAGGCTGCCGAGCTTGACGAGAGCCTGAAGGGCCGTGCATACCTCCTTATCGGAACTGTCTGGGGACAGCTCAGATGCGGTGGAAACGAGGTTGAGGGACATGCTCACTTCTGGGTTGCATACGATTATGTCAACAAGGCAAAGGCAGCTGACCCTTCACTCGCAGACGATGCCGACGCACTGGCACGCCAGTACGCAGCATACTTCCCCGACAAGGCTGATGCATTCATGTATGACCTCGTGAGCGGTGCAAGCTACACAGTATCTTGCGGCGGACTCCGTGAGGCCACAACAGTAAGAACCAACTAAAACGAAACGTTTACCCTTCATAACGAAGCGAACAGCAAAGCACATGGAGACGTCGAAAAAACCGGCGTCTCTATTGTGCTTTATATATATAATGGTGTGTCTTGCCGTTTCCGGGTGTAAGGAAGAGCCCGAAAAGATGGTGATTGACTATGAAACCACACCGGTTCAGACAGTAGTCGGGATGGATGCGCGCCAGTATTCATTTGCCGACATCAAGATGGAGATGCGCACCCATACGATGGAGCGCTATTCTTACGAAAAGGATTCTGTCTCCATCACCAAAGAACTTTACAAAGACGGCTTCGAAGTGTATGTCTACAACGAAGACGGCCTGCTCGAGTCGCAGCTGATAGCCCAGGAGGCTGAGCATGTGATTGCAAAGAAGAACGAAGACTGGAAGGCGTATGGCAATGTGAATATCCTTAACCACATAAAGGGGGAGAGGATTATTACAGACACCGTGTTCTGGGACAAACCCAACGAGCAGATCTACACTCACTGTTATGTGATAATGACATCCCCGAAGGGACGCCTACAGGGCTATGGCATGCGCAGTGACCAGCGTGTGAACGAGTCCAAGATCCTGCGTCCGTTTGATTCATACGGAGTTGTGGTGAGTGACTCTACAAAGTTCTACATAGACACCGTGAATTTTGTTGGGCCGTTTCCCAAATAATTTTTTTATATTTGCGGGCTAAAGCTAAAAAGAAATAATAATTATAATTTAAAATAACCAACTATGGCAGTACTTGAGAAAATCCGTGTAAAACTCGGTATTCTTATTTCAATCCTGATTGCGGTCGCTCTTTTGTCTTTCATTATCGACCCCAACACTCTTGGCAACACTCTCCAGAGCATGTCCAAAGAGAACAACGTCGGTAGTATCGGCGGCAAACAGATTTCTTATCGTGAGTATTTCACAAAGGTTGAGGAGAACACTCAGCTGATGCAGGCTCTCGGCCAGAATGTCAACAACGAGACAGTGGTGGAGCAGCTCCGCAACATGACCTGGAACCAGCTCTTCAACGAGATGGTGTTCCTTCCCAAGATCGAAGATGCAGGCTTTGCAGTGTCTGACGGTGAGATGGCATCACTCTTCGTAGGTGAGAACCCTTCACCCGTAATCGCCCAGCAGCCTGTGTTCGCAGGTGAAGACGGTATGTTCAGCCCCGAGGCAGTGAAGAGCTTCGAGCAGCAGATGTCTATGGATGAGTCAGGTATATCACAGAAATACTGGGATTATCTCAAAGGTCAGGTATATGACAACCAGATGTTCGGCAAGTACTATGCAGCGCTCCGCGGCAGCAACCTGCTCAACAAGAGCCAGATCGCACGCGCAATCGCCGACAACAACACTACAAAGGACGTGGACTTCGTGTTCTTCCCCATCAACTTCGGCACAGACAGCTCTATCAATGTAACTTCAGCCGAGGTACAGGAGTTCTACAAGGCTCGTAAGAACCAGTTCAAGCAGCCCGCCAACCGTGACATCGAATATGTTATGTTCGAGGTTGTTCCAAGCGAGGCCGACATCGATGCAACCAAGGCTGCATTCGACGCCCTTTATGAAGAGTTCGCAACTACAGAAAACATCAACAACTTCATCGCCCTCAATTCAGACAGACGTCTCGACGGTGTGTACTACAGCAAAGAGGATCTTGCAAGAATTTCTCCCAAGTTCGCTGAATATGCGTTCGGCGGTGCAGCACAGGTAAGTGAAGTCGACTCTGCAGCCAACAACTTCGCAGCTATCAGGGTTATCGAGCGCAAGAACATGCCCGACTCAGTAAATATTGCATTCTTCGTGGCTCCCGACAAGGCAACCGCAGACTCTGTGTTCAATGTTGCAAAGACCGGTGCCGAGGTGGCAGAGCTTTCAAACGGCGGCTGGCTTACAACTGCCGATCTTGCAGCCAACGGCATGGATGCGTTCGCCGAGGCATTCGATATGAAGCCCGGTGAGGTGCGTGAGCTTGTAATCAAGCAGACAGGTGCCAACATGGTGCTCAAGCTTGCTGAGGCTACCAAGGTTAATGAAAAGGTCAAGGTGGCAGTGCTCCAGAAGAATATCAACGCTTCAGACGACACATACCGCGACTATCTGATGAAAGCTACAGAGCTTGCAGACACATCAGACGGTGACTACGACAAATTCGCAGCTGCTGTAAAGGAGAAAGGCCTCCCCGTAATCCCCATGTCACGTCTCACTCAGGAGACCAAGTCTATCGGTGTTGTAGACAATGCACGCCAGGTTGTGCACTGGGTATTTGACAGAAAAACCAAGGAAGGCTCTGTATCAGACGTTATTACAGTAGACAACAAATACTATTTCGTTACAGCTGTCACCAAGGCCCGCAAGGAAGGCCAGATGGCAATTGCTGATGTCAAGGACCAGATCCTGCTCCAGCTCATCAACGAGAAGAAGGTTGCAAAACTTGCTGCCGAGATGAAAGAGAAGGTGAGCGGTGGCGAATCACTCGAGGCTGTTGCTGAGAAACTCGGTACCACTGTAAGCCATAAGGACGGAGTTGCATTCGGCCCTATGAACATGTCTCTGGACCCTGTATTGGTGGGAGCAGTGGCTTCTGCCGCTGAAGGCACAGTGGTAGGTCCCGTGGAAGGCGGAGCCGGCATCTATTATTTCCGTGTGAACAGCACCGACAACGGTGAGTTCTACACCGCAGAGGATGCAGAAAGCCAGTATACGCAGAAGGCGTCATACGCTCTCCAGTCACTCTCTTCAGTAGTGGCAGGTGAGGCCGACGTCAAGGATAACCGCGCTAAATTTTATTAGAATATAGACACGTAACCAACATATTTCGTGGGAAATTCGCAAAAAATTTTGTGAATATGTATTTTATGTCTATATTTGACACGATATTTTGTGCAAAGTGCACACCAAAACTGAATTATAAACAATTTATAATCCATTTAAATAATGTTTAATCAAATGAAACACAAAATGTTTTTCAAGCTTTCAGCTATCTGCCTGGTAGCTGTAAGCATGCTGATCTCTTGTACAAAAGATTACGGATCAGACATCACAACTCTGCAGGGTCAGATAAATGACCTCTCTGCAAAAGTTGATGATCTTCAGACAAAGATCAACAACGGTGCGGTTATTACCGCTGTTGACGCTATCACAGACGGTGTCAAAGTTACCTTGAGCGACGGCAACACATTCGAAGTAAAGAATGGTAAAGACGGTGCTAACGGTAAGGATGGTGCTAATGGTAAAGACGGCGCAAACGGTAAAGACGGTGCCAATGGTAAAGATGGTGCAAACGGTAAAGACGGTAAAGACGGTTCTGTTTGCACAATCGGTGAGAACGGCAACTGGTTCATCGACGGCAAAGACACTGGCAAAGCTTCTAAGGGTGCTAACGGTGTAAACGGCGCTGATGGCAAGAATGGCGACTACTATGTACCTTGCACAGACAAAGAAAGCGCAAACTACGGTTTCTGGCAGAAAGTTGACGGCACAACTGGTGCTAAGACTGTCACCACTGAGCAGTGGCTTCCTGAAGGCACTATCACTGCAGTTTGGGATGAGGACGAAAAAATCCTTACTCTCCACAACGTAGAAGGTGCTGAGGACGGTGTTGTTGAGATCTCTCTCACAACTGAACTCAAGTCTCTCGCAGTTCTTCCCGAGACCTGGAGCGCATATATGGGTCTTCCCGAGGTTCAGATTTACACTCTGTTGCCTTGTGGTATTAACGCATGGTATGGTAAGATCTGGCTCAACACCGTTCCCGGTGGACGTACAGGTATGTTCGATACTTATGCAGGTAATGTAGGTACCGTAACTGGCATCGGTACTGATACTGAGAACCAGCGTTGGAATGGTTGGGCATATAGAGGACAGTGGAAGACTCTCGCTGAGGTTCCCCCTGCATGGCTTCCTTATATGTTGATTTCTACATACTGCTCACTCTATGATGT
>JAGHVP010000263.1 GCA_018064305.1 Candidatus Equibacterium intestinale
ATGTAAGCGGAGGTGCAGCAGAAAAGCCCACCGCGGGGCAATCCACGGGCTCTTCTCCCCCGAACGGCTACCCAGAGCAGTTCCGGGAACACCAAACGGCATTTCTGTTCCCGAACGGCTTCCCAGAGCAGTTCCGGGAACACCAAACGGCATTTCTGTTCCCGAACGACTTCCCAGAGCGGTTCCGGGAACCCCCGGACGGGCACTTCTCCATCGCCGCGGGGCAATCCGCGGGCACTTCTTCCCCGAACGGGCACTTTTCCGCCGCCGCGGCAAGCGGATGGGGAAAAGACACGGCGCAGCCGTGGCTAATCCCCGTTGCGCCGAAGCATCAGGAGCAGAGCTCCTGTAAGCAGAGGTGCAGCAGAAAAGTCCAAATATGTATATCTTTGTAAATACCTAACTCCCAGGAATGAAAAATCTTGCTTTTATAACTCTATCCGTTGTTATGCCGTTACTGGCCTTATCTTTCAACAATGTAGAACCCGCCCGCCTAAGCTGCCTGGACGTTTCCATCGTTCCCGAGCCTGTTGAAATTGAAGTCACCGGCAAACTGCATAAAGTACGGTCATACCACTGCACGTTATCCGACACCTTGGCGGAAGAAGCATATAGGATTGAAGCAAAGAGAGGACGGATATCCATCATCGGAGGTTCGGAAGCAGGTATATTCTGGGGCAGGCAGACTCTGCGTGAGCTATTCAGCCAGTATGACGGGAAGATTCCTGACATCAGAATATATGACGAGCCTGAATTCCACTACCGCGGTGTGCATCTGGACTGCTGCAGGTTCTTCTACCAGGTCGAAGATATCAAGATATTCATTGATATTATTTCGTTGCATAAATTCAATGTATTCCATTGGCACCTCACCGAGGACCAGGGCTGGCGTGCCGAAATAAAGAAATATCCGCTACTCACAGCAGTGGGGTCGGTCAGGAAAGGAAGCATTATAAATAACTATGATGGAGAAAGGATTGTTGATGACAAACCTGTGAGCGGATATTATACTCAGGAACAGATGCGCGATATAGTTGCCTATGCCGCTGAACGCTATGTAAGAGTCATACCTGAGATTGAGATGCCGGGGCATTGTATGGCAGCACTTGCAGCTTATCCCGAATTAGGCTGCACAGGCGGACCGTATGAGGTAGTACGCACCACAGCCGACATAATTCCTGATATCCTATGCGCCGGCAAAGACAATACTGTCCGGTTTCTGAAGGATGTGCTTGATGAAATATGCGATATCTTCCCTTCGGAATACATCCACATTGGCGGCGATGAGTCACCTCGTATCCGCTGGAAGGAGTGCCCTGACTGCCAGACCAGGATGAAAGAACTGGGACTTGATGATGAATCCCAACTGCAGAGCTATCTTGTAAGGGAGGTGCAGAATCACCTTGCATCAAAAGGACGCAGGATAATAGGCTGGGATGAGATCCTTGATGGCGGGGTTGATACCACTGCAACAATAATGAGCTGGCGGGGTACCCTGGGAGGCAAGGTCGCCGCCAGGAAGGGCAATGATGTGGTATTGGCCCCTACAACCTATTGCTACTTCGATTATTTCCAAACCAATAATCCGGCGGATAATGGAGAAGGAATAGGCATAGGTGGATATATCAACCTTGAGCAAGCATTCTCCTTCAATCCCTATGACGATCTTGATGCTGATGCCCGAAAACACATCAAGGGCATACAGGCAAACTTATGGACATCGCATTTCCCATCGTTTGACGATGTGCAGCCGAGAATGCTGCCGCGCATTGCCGCAACCGCTGAAGTTGCCTGGAGTGCATCACGCCGTAGCAGTTATGACGTCTTTGTACAAAAAATGAAGACTGCCATGCTTCCTATTTATGAAGAGGAAGGATATATCTATGCCGATTATGCTTTCTTGACACCTCCGGTAGAATAGCAGGCCTGCACAGGCGGCCGGTCCGGATTAAGTGTTGCATCGGACACAATAAAAGGTTATCTTTGACAGTCGAGTCAAAAAACATCTATGGACAGAAGAATATTCTTGAAGATTGCGGGCACTGCCGCTGCCGGACTTGCCGCAGACAGGGCTTTTGGTAAAACAGGCAACAGGACTGCAAAGGTGGAAAGCCCTGCAGAGAAGATGAAGGGGCATTTCACCCTCCTCCAGATATCTTCAGTAAGTGACACCATCGGCAACTCCTACCTCATAAGGACCGCCGGCGGAAAGGTCATCATGATTGACGGAGGGTTCGAGGCCGAACAGGAGAACCTCAGGCAGAAGATAGCCGATGCCGGGAATGTCGTGGACCTGTGGTTCATCACCCACCCCCATCAAGACCACATGGGCGCCCTTTCCGAGATACTTGCCGACCGCCGCGGCATGACCATCAGAAAGGTCATCTACTCCAGATGTACCGACGAGGTGCTGAAGGCCGAGACTTGGGCGCCGCAGAATGAAACCGATGCGAAAAGGTATTACAGCGTGCTTGACACCGTCACGGAAGGGACCGACATAACCGACCTTCATACCACAGGCGGCCGTTTCGATATTGACGGAATAGGCATCAAGGTGCTTGGAGTGGCCAACCCGGAGCTCCTGATGAATTCATATAACAACAATTCGATGATACTCCGCATCTGGGACCGCCGCAAGTCTGTCATAATCCTGGGCGATGCCGGTGTGGAATGCGGAGACAAGGCGCTTGCCGCCTATCCGGAGTGGTTCACATGCGACTACCTGCAGATGGCGCACCACGGTCAGAACGGATGCAGCCGCGAATTCTACAATAATGTGAAGTTCATGGCCTGCCTCTGGCCCACTCCCAGTTGGGTTTGGGAGCCCGCCGCGGACTGGATCAAGACAAAGGAGACGCGTAAGTGGATGGACGATCTGGGCATCACCGAGCATCACGTCTCCTGCCTGGAGAAAGACTGGCTGCTGGAGTAAGTTTTTTTGAAAGGCGGTTTGCAAAGTTTGTCAAATATAAATACCTTTGCAGCGCATTCGGCTGAAACCGTGAATGCAATCCGGGATGTGGCGCAGTTGGTAGCGCACTTGGTTTGGGACCAAGGGGTCCCCCGTTCGAGTCGGGGTATCCCGACAAAAAAGGAGAGTATGGTGTCACACTCTCCTTTTTTGCTTCACGGCAGAACGGATTTATTCATCTTCTATATGAGGGGATGGATATTCTGCAAGCCCCCCTTCCTGCTGCACAAACAGATGCTTTTCAAGAGACATTGTGGTGATAGGCACTTCGAAGCTGCGCGGTGCGCCAGTGTCGTTGGGATCTACAGTCATATCAATCACATATTTCTTCAACTGGCAGTCGCTCGAACCGGTGATCTCAGAGAAATTCAACCACCTGACCATGCCGAAGTCGTCTATATCCCACTTGACATTCGTTGTAAAAGAGATTGGGTAGACACCACCGGCCACCGGAACGATGATGGTATCCTGGTCGAGTGTCAGCTCTGGCAGTACATACTTCTCGCATGAATTGCAGAAAAACATGCACAGCACAAAAGCAGCTGTAAGACAAATTGGAAGAATAGTTCTTTTCATAAGGGCAAAGTTATAAAAAATTAATATCTTTGAGCCATGAAAAAGTCACTCATACTCACTATCATACTTGCGGCCGTGCTTCTTCCGGCATGCGCAGAGAAAGTGGCCCCCACTCTTACCATCACCCCCAATCTGTCGGTAGTGCCCTGGACAGGCGGCAGTGTGGATGTTGCCATCAACACCATCTTCCCCTGGAAGGTCACAAAAAGTGACGATGTCGTGGCCACCGTATCAAAGGAGAACGGAGTGGGTGAAGACATGATAACCATCACCGTGCCCGCAACCGAGAATATCGAGCACTCCACTATGAGGCTGGTGGTCAATGCCAGAAACGAAACCGGCTCAGTACTCAAATATGCCATCATCACTCAGGAGCCGAAGCCGTTCATAGGTCTTGACCGCAGCAATGCCACAGTCTCTGCAAACGGAGGCATGCTTTCATTTATTCTTACAGCCAACGGTGAGTGGAAAAGCAGCTGCAGCACAGCTGGAGTGACAATCGAGCCCAAAGAAGACGGAGTGGGCCGCTACACCCTTGATGTGATTGTTCCAGGCAGCAGCACAGCCCGTACCATCACTATCAGCTTCACCACTGCGGAAGGCGCCGCAGCAGAGCTGAAGATCGAGCAGAAATAACTTCCCGGAAAACTTACAGACTTCCCAGCCAGCGCTCAAGCGATGCGCTGAAGACGGGTCGTGCGTCATGCAGGTGGTCGAATGTGTCGGCAGAGCTGGTGAAGCCGAAGCCGTGCTTGCCAAGATTCAGGATGTGCATCTCTGACCTTACGCCGTGCTGCAGCAGCGCAGCATAGTATTCAGTGGCGTTGAGGGGGCTTACCAGAGGGTCGTCGCACCACATTATTATGTATGCCGGAGGAGTGCCGGCGTTTACCTTGTCTATCAGGGAATAGTGGCGCAACAGCTCCGCCCGCTTCTCCTCATCCTCACACTGAATCAGATATCTGCCTGTACCCACATCCCCTTCCTTGTCGCTGAAGAAAGAGACTACAGGATACACAAGTATCTGGAAATCAGGACGCGCAGCAGCATCCTGGTAAAGAGTGGCGAGGCTTGCAGCCATGTGGCCGCCGGCGCTGAAGCCTATGACACCTATCTGCTCCACACCCCACCCGGCGCTGTGGCCGCGCAGGTAGTGCATGATTATATGCATGTCGGTAAGCGGGATCTGCCAGTGGCCGTTGGGCAGGCGGTGCTTCGCCACAACTGCAGCAATGCCGCGGCTTACCATCCACTCAGCCACATAAAGCCCCTCGGTATATGCATTCAGCCCGCCGTAGCCGCCTCCCGGGCATATCACCACCATCTTCCCGTTGCATTTTTCGGGCAGGTAGATGTCGAACCGGGCATTTTCAGCAATGTAGGCAAGGCAGCCCCAGTCATGCACCATATCCTCCTTTTCGGTAAAACCAGCCAGCTCGGCCTGCTCCAGGCCAAGAGTCTCTGCATTTTCGGAAAAGACCGGATCGGGAAGTTCGCGCAGCGCTGCAGCGGCATCGCGGGCATAAAGGAACACTGTCTTTGTGGGGCGCAGCGGGATATTTGGCTGAATAATCTCTGCTTCTGCCGCAGGGCACAATGCAGCACCTATGGGCACCAGAGCCGGCAGCACAAGCATGGCAGCCAGCAGCACCGCTACAGCAGACAGCCTCTTCATAAATGGTCGATATTTTTATTTCAAAACTGTTTCCACAAGGGCTTTCACCTTGTCCCAGACTTCGTTGCCGGTGAGGATGCCGCTTTCGCGGATTGCGTTGTTCTGGAACTGGTCCACGCTCAGGTTGTCGCTCACAATCTTCACAGCCGCCAGTAGCTCGATGTGCGGGGTGAAGGCTGCGATATAGTTCAGTTCCATATCGAAAAGTGCCGGCTCGGTCTTGTCGGTCGAAGTCACGAAGCTGTTGTTGGTATAGTCGGGATAACCCGTGTCGGAAAGGTGCAGCGGGCTCGCATAATCCTTGAAGCGGTAGCTGTCGTCTTTCAGCCTGTATGAGTCGCTCACAAGTGTTACTGTGCCGATTTCCAGGCAGTTGCTGCCTGCATAGCCGATGCTTATCACTTTCGTCCCTTCGGGAAGGGTGCTGCACGTCTTGATCACATTGCCTGCTCCCACACCCATCAGGATGCATTCCATATCGGGAAAGCACTCCCTGCATTTATTGTATTCAGCCTCTTCGGCTGCCAGTATCACTACACCCGGCTTGCTGCCGGAACCGCAGGAAACAGCTCCCGCCATCATTGCAATTGCCGCCATAATCTTTAAGATAAATTTCATTACTTGCCAATAAGGTTGCTAAGTTACGAAAATCACCGAAGATATACAACAATACGACTTTATGTTTACCTTTGCCGGACCGGGATTGACAGGTTATAACAAGTCATGGAAAAAACTCTCAAAGACCTTCGCATTGGCGAAAAAGGCATCATCTCCTCTGTGGAGAGCAGCGGAGAGGCCCTGAGGCGGCATCTGCTCGACCTCGGGCTGGTTCCAGGAGCTGAAGTCCAGCTCGTCAAGGCCGCTCCGATGGGCGACCCCATAGAGATACTCATTCACGGATACGAGCTCACGCTCCGGCGCCACGAGGCCGCAGGCATCGGCATCTCAGAACCCGCCACCGGCAGCGTGCAGGCCGATTCCACATCGAAAGACACCGACTCGGATTATAACTTCTACCTCCACGAGCACAACTCACACCCAGGTCTCGGCGAGTCCGGCAAATACCATTCGAAAGACCACGCTGACCCGATGCCCAAGAACGCACCGCTGCGTCTGGCGATAGTGGGGCAGCACAACAGCGGCAAGACCGCCCTGTTCAACTACCTCACCGGCGAAAGCGGTCATGTGGGCAATTTCCCGGGAGTGACGGTGGAAGTAGCCGAGGCTCCTGTGAAGGGACATGCCAACACCACGGTCGCAGACCTTCCCGGCATATATTCGCTTCAGGCATATTCTGAAGAAGAGAAGATAACCCGCGATTTCATACTGAAGGAAAAGCCCAACGGCATCATAAACATCATTGACGCCAACCATCTGGAGCGCAGCCTTTATCTGACAGTCCAGCTGATGGAGCTGGGCATCCCTATGGCGCTGGCGCTCAACATGATGGACGAAGTCACAAACAGCGGCGGCACCATCCGCATCAACGAGCTTGAAAAGCTGCTCGGCATCCCTGTGGTGCCTATTTCAGTAAATAAGGGCAACGGTATCAGCGAGTTCATGGACCACATGACACACGTTGCCACCTACCGCGAAAAGCCCGCATTCAAGGGGCTTGACAACGCAGGAAGCATCCTCAGCGGGGCCGACGGCGCCGACACATACGCCAGGCTGGCCACAGAGCGCTACAATTTCATAGAGCAGATCTGCCGCGCCACAGTCATAAAGCCCAGAGAGACGAAGAAAGGTGTGATAAGCCAGAAGATCGACAGGATTCTGACGGGCCGTTGGACCGCCATCCCCGCCTTCCTGGTCATAATGTGCACCTTAATCTGGCTCACCGTGGATGTTATCGGAGCATGGCTCCAGCGGATTCTGGATGGTGGCATCACAGTCCTGGCAGCAAAGGTCGGCTCGCTGCTGGCAGGATGGGAAGTGGCAGGCTGGATGCGCCGGCTGGTGGTAGAGGCCATCTTCGGCGGTGTGGGGAGCGTGTTAAGTTTCCTGCCCATCGTAATCACTCTATTTTTCTTCCTCTCGATGCTGGAAGACAGCGGATATATGGCCCGGATTGCGTTTGTAAGCGACAAGATGCTCCGCCGTATCGGCCTTTCAGGGCGCTCCATCGTACCCCTGCTGTTCGGCTTCGGCTGTTCTGTTCCCGGAGTGATGGCGGCCCGCACCCTGCCTTCGGCACGCGACCGCAAAGCCACCATCCTGCTCATGCCTTTCATGAGCTGCTCAGCCAAGATTGCAATATACACATTCTTCATTGTGAACTTCTTCCCTGGTCATGCGGCTGCAGTGATGATAAGCCTGTACCTGCTGGGCATACTTGTGGGAATTGCTGTGGCGCTGGTGAGGAAATGGCGCGCAAAAAATTATCAGCCGGCCCCGTTTGTGATGGAAATGCCTGTCTACCGCCTGCCCAGGGCCGCCAATGTGGGGCAGCTGCTCTGGGACAAAACAAACGACTTCCTGCAGATTTCCTTCACCGTGATCTTCCTGGCCAGCATCGTGGTGTGGTTCCTCCAGTCGTTCTCGTTCAGGTTCGACTTTGTGACAGACAGCTCAGAAAGTATGCTGGCGGCAATAGCAGGTGTGCTGGCTCCGCTTTTCAAGCCGCTTGGACTTGGCGACTGGCGCATCGTGACATCGCTTATCTGCGGCTTCATGGCCAAGGAGAGCGTGGTGTCAACCATGGAGGTGCTGTCGGTGGGCTCGCTGCTCACTGTGCAGACCGCTGTGCCGATGCTTATCTTCTGCCTGCTCTACACCCCCTGCGTGGCTGCCACCGCCGCAATCAGACGGGAGCTGGGGCGCGGATGGGCTGCATTTGTGGTGGTGTTCCAGTGCCTCCTGGCCTGGTTATGCGCGTGGATTGGATACATGATAACCTGCCTGATTGTCTGACCCGTCCAGCCTTATGAATACAGCAACCCTGATAGCGCTGATTGCGATTCTGGCCGCGGCCGGCCTGGCCACAGCCTCCATCATCCGTGCGCACCGCTGCCGCATGGCCGGCTCTGGCGGTTCCGCCACCGGCTCTGGCGCCTCTGCCGAGTCAGGAGGCTCCACCTCTGGAACCGCAGCAGGCTCCACAAACTCCGCTTCATCTGACGCCTGCCGGGGCTGCGCCCTCTCCCCCTTCTGCCGGAAAAGGGGATGAACGCATCAGAAAAGTTGGCACAATATTCGTTTGTAAGCCTCCCAGTTCACTAAAAATGAAGAGGATATGAAAAGAATTATTGCACTTTCAGCATTCGTATTGATGCTTGCATCCATTGCAGGATGCTCGGCAGTACTCCCTGTTGCACAGGAAGAGTACTCACACGGTCCCGGCATTCATCAGGCAAACGCAATGAATCCTAACAGATATGCCAGAGCCCATGCAGACGCAGTTGACAGGACTTGCGACCTTACACGGATACAATACAGAAAAGTGTACAAGGCATACTGGCGCGAAAGCCAGGAGTGCCGCCGTCACTATGAGTCTGAATTAAACAGCAACCGCCTCGACCGCTCATACATCCGCGCCCACGGCAGGTTGGAAAGGAAGATGCGCAGGATCCTCGATGCCGACCAGTTCGCCAGATGGAGCCGCATGATTAGGAACCGCAAACTGTTCTGACACGGCATCCCGGCCGGCAGCATCACTGTACCGGCAGGCGGCAACCGGCTGCCCTAAGCCGGCAGAAGGTCACGACCTAACCGGCAGGAGCACGGCAGACAGTACCGGTAACAGCAGCACAACACACTTAGATTATTAAGAGCTGACATCAAAGTCCCTGACTATGATGTCAGTTCTTTTTGTGTGGCTTCTTCTCGGGATACGCGCAGTGCGCCTGTGCCGAGGCGTTGCGCGGGAGCAGGATGCCGCAGTCTCGGAAGACGCTCTGTGTGAGGCCGCTGCAGTCCGCTGCCTTGACAGATGTGCCCTATCCGGTGCATTTCCACCGCCGAGGTGCATTGATGCTCAGCATCTCTATCAAGCATCCCGACTCTGAGGCATTCCTCGATGCCAAGATGGAGCAGGGCAACCAGGCAGAGTAAAGTGACGCCAGTCCACAATCACCCACCTCAAAACGCAGTCTGAGTACGAATGCCATGGACTGCCGCGCTCCAGAGAGCCTCAGTCCACGGCAATACCTTCCTGGTACACTTCTGAGGCATATTTGCGTGGACTGATAAATACTACAGTACGTAATTCCGAATTTCTTCCTCCGGCAATTTGGTAAGGGTCGAAAGTTGGCGGCAACAGAGACCATGCCGTCTATGAAGCTCTCTGGCAAGCGTGATCCGCTGTTCGGGAGTGATATGCCGTGTCCCCTTCCGCCCGAACAGTTCCATACATGCCGATTCACAGTATTTTCTTGCCTCGATGTCTTCAATCATCAGTCCTCTTGACTGCGCCATTCTGTCTTGCACAACTTTCAACTTGTCTTTGCCAGATGACAGGAATACCCGATAGCAGTTGTGAGTCTTGTAAATAGACTCAAACCGTTTTACATCCACATAGTTGGTTGGAAGGATGAACCCGCGGCATACCAGCCAGTCATCGGGAACAAGTGACTTGGAACCGCATATCCTTCGTTTTTCGTTAACTGTCAGGCTGCCGAACGTTACCGGCCTTTCTATCTCATTCCTGTCATTGACCATCCACGGAAGAAGAACATTACAGCTGCGGAAATACAATGCACCGGAACCGTACAGATAATCGTACGGCATTACTGCCTTGCCATCTTTTGTTGGTTGGACAATTGTATATACAGCAACATTCATCAAATAGCTGGTGTCCTGTACTTCATCCAACCTGCAACAGAGCACTACCCCGTCCAGTGAACCTCTCCGACGGGCAATGCACCGGCGGCTTATTTCTTCATAATACCGTTTGAATTTGAGGCACTGTTCGTAAGTTCCCCACAAAAGGATATGCGGATGTGAATCTTCTATAGAAAAACTGACAACGACAGCACCGGACAGATAACAACACAAACCTACACGGTTGAACGCAAGGACGAACTCCACTTCTTCTATGATAAAATTCCTAGCGTCACTGCCATTCGCATACATATGGTAATATCCCTTCATATCTTTCCTCCACATTCTTTGTTACCGGCACAAAGGTATGAAATAATTAGACTGCGTAAATGATTTTCAGTCCACGGCAATGTGCCTTCCAGGCCGTTCTGAGGCATGTCATCGTGGACTGCCGCGCTCCAGAGAGCTTCAGTCCACGGCAACATCGCACTGAATGCGTTCCCAGCCATGTCTCCGTGGACTGGCTTTTTGTTACTGACACAGCAGAGGGAACTGCGTAACTGCACGACTTTTTTATTAAATTTGTCAAGCGGCCGCAACAACGGCGGCCATTTCCTGCCATGAAACGTATTTCATTCATCCTCGCCACCATGCTGGCCTTTGCTGTATCCTGCGGGCACAGCGGTGTAACATGCGGTAACCGCACCAACGACGGCAACGACGGGAAGGTTCCCGTCATAGTAATCACCGACCTTTACTTCCCCGGACAGGACATAGGCGACAACTTCGACCTTGTCACACCTTTCTCGCTACCCCAGATAGACCTTAAGGCAATAATACTCGACGTCACCGACGACAAGCGCAATTACGGGGAGAACGGCACCCAGCTGCGCGACCCCGGTTTTATTCCGGCCACACAGCTGAACTACATCTTCGACAGGAACGTGCCGGTGGCATGCGCACCTTTCGGACGTATGAAATCGCCGGAAGACACAATGGAAGATGCACCTGCATTCCAGCAGGAAGGCATAGACCTGCTTTTTGACATCATAGAGAACTCCGACAAACCTGTCACCATCGTGTCGACAGGCTCGCTGCGCCCGCTGGCCGTGGCATACAACCGCCGCCCTGAGCTGATGTGCTCCGACAAGGTTGCCGCCATCCACATTTCTGCCGGAAATGTAACGGAAGGAGGGCTTGAGTGGAACATCGACCTGGATTCTTTCGGAGCTGCGCGCGTATTCCGCAGCCCGATGAATATGTTTGTATATCCCGGTGCGGCAGGCATCGGCTGCTGGGACCTCGACCACCACAACACCTTCTGGGCACTGCACGACCTGGACTGGATCCTGACAATGCCGGAACTGCTCAGAAACTATCTTGTCTACAACCTGCTTTCCATCCAGGACAGGCCCGATTTCCTCGGGTATCTTGAAAATCCACTTTCACAGGAGGATATAGACGGGCTGAAGGCACGCCGCCAGGACAGATGGTACGGGCCGGGCGGACGGCATTACGTTTGGGAAACTGCATTGTGGCAGCAGGTTGCAGGGCTTGTGCTTGTCGAGCATGCCGACGGTCATGCCGAACTTGTACCGGCTGGCGGAGTGACCGCCACCGACAAGGTGTGCAAGGAAGAGATGTGGCCTGTAAAGATGGATGTCAAAGACAACGGATACTACTCTTTCAGCCACACAGACGAGCCTGCCAACATACACGTGTACTACCGCGAAGACCCTGTCCTGCAGGAGCGCCTGCTGAACGAGGCCCTTCCCGCGCTGTACCTCTCTTTCCGCTACTAGTTAAGCAATGATGAAAAAAAAGTTGGTAAAGATTTATGAAGGATTGTTTATGGATTTTGAATGCGGAATGAAGGAGCGTAGCGGGCTACGTGACTGAATGACAAATTCAAAAGACGAAAC
>JAGHVP010000090.1 GCA_018064305.1 Candidatus Equibacterium intestinale
TGAAGCCGTTAACGAAATTGTTGGAATCGATGCGTTTCCTGGCGTCTGCACATGGAGCAAGCATCAGTGCTGCCATGATGATTAACAGTACTTTTTTCATATTTTTGAATTTGATGGTTATTCAGTTGCGCGTGACGTGGTTATGGTGATGCAGGCAACAAGTGCCACTGCGAATATAAGGACGCCCGTCAGTTGTGGATTGCATACAGCAACCTGGAAGGCCGTAGCATGGAGGTTGTAGGGAGTATGGGGAATAATAAGAGGCTTGAGTATAAACATTGCAGATACAGCACATCCAGCCAGCAGGCCTGACAGGAAGGTGATGATGACAGCCCTTCTGCTTCTCTTTTTTCTTTTGGCGCATATAGTGCGGAGCTCGTCTGCGGCTTCAAGCTTCTTACGGATCTGCTTCATGTATTCAGCGTTGTCTCCGAGGTCCGGCCTGTATCCGCTGAACAGTTCTTCAAGTGAATCGTTCATCTTCATTGATTATTTTTGTTTTCCAATAACTTGCGCATTCTTTTCCTTCCGCGGGATAGCAGGACTCTTACTGCCCCGGAGCTGCAATTCATGATGGAGGCTGTCTCCCTGACTGAATATCCACCTATGTAGAACAGCAGAATGGATGTACGTTCTTTTAAAGGGATGGAAGAAAGTGCGAAATACAGCCCTTCATATTCAAAGCTGCCGTCACTGCATTCATGCGAGAGGACGGACTTCACTTCCCGCTCCTCTAGGCCAATATTGTAACCACCGGCCCGTTTTGCCTTGTCCAGGAATGTGTTGTATGCAATCTTGAAAAGCCAGGTGGTGAACTTGAACTTTTCAACAAAAGATGGAGAGGCGACGTAGGCCTTTATGAAGGTCTCCTGTGCGATATCCTCCGCCTCCTGTCTGTTGCCACAACAGAGTGCAAGCAGAAACCTTCTCAGCGCTTCCTGCTCTTTCTCAATCAATTCTATGAACCTTTCTCGTGTCAAATCAAACTGCTATTCGAGGTTCCCATTGCGGATCAGTGCCTTTACCTTTGAATATGCCACCATAAGGGCTGTACCTGCAGCAAGACAGAAACAAGACAGACCGAAACTGTTGGAGTCCAGTGTCACACCGGGGGCATGGAACAGTGCTGCAGCTAACATTGCAAACACTCCGGCAAGCAGAAAGAAGATGCTCAGTCCCAGCAGTATGGGGCTTTTCTGAGCTGCAGTCCGTTTTGTTTTCTGAGTCGTAATCATCCTGAGCAGCTCTTCGAAAGCGATGTCAGGATTTTTTTCGTACACTTTTTCGGCAAGTTCGGCAAGCCTGTTGAATTGTTTGTTCCTGTATTTGTGTATTGTGGCCACCACTATGGTAGGCATTATGAACAGGAGCAACATTAGTATTATACCGGCGGTATTCATAGTAAACAGTAAGAAGTGGTTTCCTTCATTTAACGATAAAATGCCCCGGAATGTTACATTGCCGGAGCATTTTTTTGTATCTGCCTTCTGTGCGGTCAGATTCTCGGCTTCTGAATCATTCTGACGATGAGTGATACCAGATAGATGATAATACCATAAATGACAGGGATCATGGCAACCTTCAGCCCGCCGAAGAAAAGGCCGGGAGACACTATGTCGAACAGCCCGTTGACTTCTGGCAAATTACTTGACACATTCTGCAGAGCCACGAACATCTGTCTCAGCCCGAGGATCAGGGAAAAGATTCCGAAGACAAGAGCGAAAGAGCCGATTTCCTTCACCCAGCGCGGGGCTTTCCAAGCGGCGAAGAAGATTGCAACAAGCAGAGCGGTAAGGAGGGACATAAAGACAGGTCCTCCTTCGATAAACAGTTTGTACATGATGTAATATTATTTCGTTAAACAATTTGTTAAGCAAAGTTAACTGCTTCTCATACCGTTCCGCAGGTAAAAACCCACCAGATGGCTGTTAAATCCCACCATTCACTTGCTGGTGCAATGAAAATCGGTTTTATTGTACTATTTTCGTAATGAAATGAAAAGGATACTGTCAATAGCCTATTGGTGTGCCGCTGTTATGCTGGTGGCTGCAATTGTCTGCAATTACGGATACAACTTCGCTGAGTCGCTGTTCATCGGCACCCTTTTCCTTCCCGGTGCACTTGCAGTCAAATACTTCTTCCCCGGAATCCGCAAATCTGACAGGAAAAGGGTGGCCTGGAACTATGCGTTTGTGATAACAGGCATCATACTGGCGGAGATATTCCTGTTCATGCTCGCGCATTGGGCAATCCAGTTGATGAGGGATGACACACAGGTGATATATGACTGGCCCGTACTTCCGGGCATCTTCGAGAATCCACTCTTCATTTCCATTGTCATTGCTCTGCTGGCAGTGGGGAACTGGTTCATGGAGAAGTGGCTTGGCAGGAAATTCCCTTCTGAGGAGTTGCCGGTGACTTTCCTTTCCGAGCGGAAGGCTGTCTCCCTACGGCGTGATGAAATATTATTCATAGAGTCAAATGACTATTTCACCACAGTGTTTGCAAGCGGAGACAGACAATTCCGCAACAGGACTCCTATTTCGCAGTGGGAATCAATCCTTGGAGAAGGTTTCATCCGTATACACCGGTCATATCTCGTGAATGCATCTATCATTGAATGGGCTGGCACAGACAACTTGTCGTGCGGAGGTTATGAACTTCCAGTATCGAGAAAGTACCGCGGTTCCGTCAGAAACCACTTGAATTATTAATTTTTCTCTGTGAGAATCAAGGGAGCGGAATAAAGCTGGCCTTTGTCATTCAGAAGGAACAATGTCTGGGATTCCGGCTCGTATGAAAATGACCTGGCATACCTGTCAAGTGCAATCCTTTCAAGGAGATTCCCATCCCAGTCAAATACCCTGATTTCGCAGTTCTTATTATCATTTTCATTTAACTCTTCATCTAGTGTGTTACCTTCCCACAACAGGAGGAAGTACTCATTGAAAGTTTGGATTTCCCGGTAGTTAGTGGTGAGTCTGGAAGCCATTTCAGAGATGGACATCGAATCAATCTGCTTGAAAGATGGATAATCGCGGTTTACGATGCCTGTGATGCGGCCTGACTCCAAATCAATAAGATTGATGCAGTCAATATAAAAGAGCGCATCAACTGCAACGGTGTAGTCTGGCTTGATTCCGACAGCCCCGTCATACATCATTTCAACAGCAGTCGGTACATCCTGAAAAATCATCATGCTGTTATAGGGAGTGCATGGACCATTGGCTGTGATGTATCCCGGCTCAGTGACATTCCAGTTGAGATTCCGGCCTTTGCTATTTATCATTATTCTGACACGTTGCTTTTCAAATATTATAGAATCTGCTCCGCAAAAAGATATTTTATCAAACAAACCATCATAAGGGAATGATTCTTCCACAACAGCAACCTGATCCTTGACGGACTGTGTGATGTTAAGGCGTTTGATGTGTGACATGTCATTGACATCAAATAATATGTCACCGTTTTCCGAATGCATGAAGTGGCTGCTGCTGCCGGCATATCTGAATTCGTTGCCGGCATTTCCGTTCTGGCATATTTCTGCAAGAACGCTGAGTGAATTTGTGCCGATTATCTTGAGATATCCACTTTTATCTTCAGTAGTGACGATGAGAAGTGAGTCACATACATCTATTTCTCTTGCAGAGAGGACCGTGACGGGTAGCTCGGATGATTCGATGTTGCTGCATTTGACATCAGATGGAGTGAATTCGATGCAGTTATCGACCTGATATAAAATTCTGGGGCTGCATGACAGGAGCAGAAGCGTTGTTACAACAGTTGCACATGAAAAATGGCCAATACATTTAAGTTGAGTTTTCATACAAAATATGTTTTTAGTTTCTGCAAAAGTAAAGTAAAGTTTACAATTATGCAAGTATTAGCGTCATTTTTTTTTCAATAACAATACTATAAACAAAACCGCCCCTCAAATTATGGAGGAGCGGTTTGTGATGGATAGAAGATTCAGTACTATAAGTACCGTCAGTCTGTCTCTTCGAGTTCGAAGAGGTCGTTGACTGGGAGGTTGAAGATTTTGGACATCTTCAGGGCCAGAACGGTTGATGGATTGAATTTACCAAGTTCTATGGCGTTGACGGTCTGCCGGCTCACACCGAGTAGTTCGGCCAGGGTCTGCTGTGTCATGCGCTGGCGGGCGCGCTCCACTCTGAGATTATTCCTCATGTCCGATAGCTTTTTTTTGTTTCCAGAGTTTTATTCTGAATGTAATCAGATAGGCTGCTGCCGGTAGGAGGACAAAACTATTTGCAATGTTGAGATAATGGACGTACGTGTTATATGTATGGGCCATGGTCTTGACCATATTGCTGGCCCAAGGCTCCAGTATCACCAAAGCGAAATAGATAATGACCGGTGCAAGCAGCGATTTGTGACGTGTTTCTGTAATCAGTTCATCTTCCACCTTCTCCTTTGAAAAGCAGATAATTACAAGCGAAAGAGGAAGTATTCCCCTGTAGGCGGTGTTCCATACTGAGTTGAAGGTCCACCTGAGGCTGGGGAAAAGATACAGCGCTGAGACAGCAGCGCTTGCAATCAGCAATGCCAGACCGATCCAAATACAGAAGTGAGGCAGGAGATGCGGTTTTTTCATAATTTGTTTTTGTTGCCAATTCTCATGCAAAGTAATGCAAACTTTACTGATATGCAAGAATTAATGACAATGAGTTCATAAAAAAACAGAAACCGCCCGTAGAATCTGCGGGCGGTCTGATATGTAGTGTGTATGGAATCGTCTGCTACCAGCCGGGGTTCTGGTAATCCTGGCCGAGGGTGGTCTTGAGCTTCTCTATCTCTGCCTCGTCGAAGGGGAAGAGGAGATACTTGTCATCACCCTTGTTCACACGTTTGTCAAATGCGAAGCGTTCGTACTTGAAAGTGCCGTCGCTGTTCTTTGTGATGCGCATGCCTGTCATCTGCTCTTCGGTCTGGTCGATGATCTTCCAGCGGCGGACATCGAAGAAGCGGATGTTCTCGAAGCAGAGCTCTACGCGGCGCTCGTTGCGGATGCGGAGGCGGAGCTGGTCCTGGGTAAGTGTCTCGGGCAGGTTGGGCATGCCGGCGCGGTGGCGCACGGTGTTGACAGCCTCGATGGCCTCGTCAAGATGTCCTGCTTCGCAGGCAGCCTCAGCAAGGTTGAGATACATCTCTGCAAGACGCGCGGGCTGAACCCTTCCGTCGAGAGTCTGGTTCTCGTTTGACTGAGGATGGTTGTACTTGCGCAGATAGTAGCCTGTACGGGTGTTTGACACCAGGATGGGGCTCTCGGATATTGCGCAGTTGCCGCCGTCGTAGGTCCATACCTGGAGCTTTTCGGCCTTGTCGGGATACCTGTAGCAACCGTTGTAATATACAGTGGCATAGAAGCGCGGGTCGCGGTTCTCGTAGGGATTCTCGGGGTCGTAGAGCTTGTTGTTCTTGTTGTAGTTGGGCACAAGGTGCTGGTCGTCGAGATAAGGCTTCTCAAGGTTCAGGATAGGCTCGCCGTCGATAGTCTCGAAGCTGTCTACAAACTCCTGGGTGGGGCATACGCCGCAGTTGACCTGACCTTCGGTGATAGGCAGACCGTTCTGCTGCCACATATTCAATGTATATACTTTGGAAAGGATTGTCTCCTGATCAACCGTACGTGCAAAGTCACCGCTGGGATAGATGTGGTAATACTCGTATGCATTCTGTGCTTCAGACTGGTCAGGATTTATATCAAACAACTGGTGATTGTGGATCATAAGCTGATGGAGGGCTTCGGCGCATATCTCGTATGCATAGTCCCATGTGTACTTGCTGCCTTCCTCGTAATAGAGTGGACTGGCAGCATAGAGGGCCGTACGTGCCTTGAGCACCCAGGCGAAACCTCTGTTGACAACACCTTGGTCATTTGCGCCGAGCTGCCAGCGGAAACCGTTGACCGATGACTCGCATTCGGGAGTTTCAAGGGCTGTGTCAAGTTCTTTGATGATATAGTCTGCAAGCTCTTCGGTGGTTGCCATGTGGTCCTGTGTGAAATCGTGGGTCAGTGAATAGAACTCGTCCATAATCACTGCGTGGCCCAGATACTTCATGAGTGTGAGGTGGTCCCATGCACGGTATACATGGCATTTTGCAATCCAGTATTCAAGCTCTTCCTGATCAAGACCCAGATAGTTTATCTTCTGGTAGTTCTCGAGGAAGAAGTTGCAGGTACGGATATCGCTGTAGAGGCCTGCGTAGTCCAGTTTGAGAGGGAACTCGTCGGCCACGAAATCCTTTGAATACCAGTCGTAGTAGGTAGAAGTGGAGCGGTCTCTCACATTCTGTCCTTCATCACAATAGTTTGCGTATGAGAAGCCTCCTCCCCATTCAGAGCTGGTGACAAGGTCCAGATAAGACTTGGTATAGTTATACTTTGTCCATACAAGATCTATATCGACATATCCGAAGGGCTCGGGGTCAAGAAGATTTCCGCATGAAGGCAGCACGCTTGCTGCCATGAGGATTGTCAAAAGGAATCTATATGCTTTTTTCATGGTTCTTCTCTTCATTTAGAATGTGATACTTACACCTGCATTATAACATTTGTAGGGCTGGAACATGCCCATTGTGCGGACCTCGGGGTCGACCTGCTTTGAAGGGAGGCGGTCCCATGTGGCGAGGTTCTGGCCGGAGAGAGAGAGTCGGATGTCCTGCACGCCCAGCTTCTGTACGGCCTTCATGGGGAATGTGTATGCAAGCTCTACGTTGCGGAGCTTGAGGTAGCTGCCGTCGGCAACCCAGTAGTCGTTGTTCTGGTGGCTTGGCGACATCTTGGTGGCAAGTGCGGGAGCGTCGATAAGCTCGCCTGCGGCATATTTCTCTGCTGTCCATGCGTTCTTGTGCATGTCCATGTAGAAGCCGTCCCAGTTGCAGCCGTATGAGAACTGGTCACCTATTACGGCACATACGTGAGTGGCACCTGTAAACAGGGCGTTCAGCTCGAGGTTCTTGAACTTTATGCCTGCGTTGAATGTGAAATACTGCTCGGGCATCGAAGGATATTTGAAGAAATCCTTGTCTTTTGCGTCGATCTTGCCGTCTTCGTTGAGGTCTTTGTAGATGAAGTCACCGGGACGGATAGTGCCGAGGGCGGTGTAGTCGAGGCCGCTGTTCTCAATCTCTTCCTGAGAGTTGTAGAGACCGTTGCCTGTGGTGCTTGCCTCGTAGTCGATGCGATAGCCCATGATGGCGCCTACCGGCTGTCCCTGAATGAGATAGCGGTTGTAGTAGTCTTCATCTTTGGGAACCTCTGCGCTGTAGAGCACCATATTGTTGTTGTTGGTGAATGTTCCGCCCAGGTTGACTGTCCAGTCTTTGTTGATCTTGCCGATGTAGTTTACGCCAAGTTCGTATCCCTGGTTCTCAAGCTTGCCGATGTTGGCATAAGGGTAGTTGCCGAGGGCGATACCCTGGTACATGGGAATCAGGCTGGTTCCGTTCACATAGCAGTTGTCTACATTCTCCTTGAACACTGAAGCTGTGAGGTTCAGTGAGTTCCAGAGTGTGATGTCTGCACCCGCCTCTCTGCTGCGGATGAACTCGGGCTCGATGTTGGGGTTGCCGATTGCACCTGTGTTCCATGAACCGTAAGAAACGGCCGACATGTATGAGAAACGGTCCTGGTTGAACCTGTCTCGTGCAGTGATGCCGTATTCTCCGCGGAGCTTGAAATAGGTGAGGAAGTCGGAGTGCTTGAGGAACTCTTCGTTCGATGCAACCCATCCCAGACCTACCGCAGGGGTGAAGAAGAAGCGGTTGTCGGGATCGAAGTCTCCTGAACCTGAATATCCGAGCGAAAGGTTAGCCAGATATTTGTCTTTGTAAGAGTAGGCACCGTAGAGGCCGAAGTTTTCGGTACGGTAGGGAACGCTGGTCTTACTTCCGATATCACGTGTGATTTCTTCGCGGTAGTCTCCGTAGGCGAATGCATTGATGCCGTGGTCGCCGAACTTGTGGTTGTAGTAGAGCCTTGCGAAGTAGTCGTAGCTGTAGCAGAATGTGTATGTCTTCGAGAAGCGGGCATTGGTGGCAAGATATCCGCCATACTGCTCGAATTCCTGCATAGAGCCATCTGTAGCCACATACATCGTGTAGTTGCGTGAATAGTCGATGTTCTTTGTTCCGCCGCCCTTGTACACGAATGCGGCCTCGGCCTTGAGCCCTTCGGCAATCATGTAGAGGTCGAAGTTGACCTTGGTGTCCATGTGGATGAAGGTCGAATATGCGTTTGCATAGCCAGACATCGCCATCTCACCGTAAGGGTTGATGGGATACTGTGCACCGTAGAGACCGGCCATTGTGGCGTTCTGGCTGAACACGGGATATCCACCGACGTTGTATCCCTCTACGTATGTCCCTTCGGGCATTGTCATATACCTCATTGTGGGGGCATATACGAGGATGTGCTGGTAGAAGTCGGCGTTGTCGATACGGTAGCTCATATTCGCTGCTGTACCCAGACCGTTCTCGATCTTGAAGTCGCTCCTGAGGGTGAACTGTACAGATATGAAGTGATTGAGTTTTGCATCGAGGTTCGATGCCAGGTGGAAGTAGTTGCACTCGCTGGCTCCGATCTTATATCCGGGGTTAGCTCCCTCGGGGATGTTGTAGAGAGGGTTGGTGTGGGTGTAGCCGAGGTTGGCCATGTAATGGACATTCTCGGAACCACCGCCGATCTGCAGGAATGCACGGTCCATCTGTGAGAAGGGCTTCAGGTATTCGTTGTACCAGTCGCGGTTCTCGGTCTTCATCCATGCCATCTCCTCTTCGGTAAAGATGGGCTTGAGGCCGTCGTTGATGGCTGCCTGGTTGCGCATCATTGCATGGTCGTATGAACTGTAGGGAACGTATCTTTCTGTTGAGGGCTGGCGCAGTGTATGGTCGTAGCTTACTGTCACGCGGGGTTCTCCCTGGTGACCGCGCTTTGTGGTGATGTTGAGCACACCGTCGCTGGCACCGATACCGAATATCGCCTGGGTGGCGGCGTCACGGAGTACTGTGACAGATTCGATTTCCCTGGGGTTCAGGAAAGAGAAGCCGTATGCATCGAAATCAGAGCTCTTGTACATCACACCGTCGATGATAAGAGTGTATCCGGGATAACCGAGGCTCTGGTTGTTGTTGTAGTTGATAGAGTGTGCACCACGGATGTTGAATGTCATGTTCTTTACAGATGTGACTGTACTGAGGACATTCATACAGGGGTTGCCGTTCAGCTCCTGTGCCTCGAGGCCGAGGAGACGGCCCACGAGCGACTCGTCGAAACGGAGTGTGGGGCTGCGCTGCAGTTCTTTTCCGCTTGCTGTCGAGACAGAGCCTGTGATGTCGTTGCGGCGTACTTCAAAGAAACCGATGTTAACCATTTCGTCGGCCTTTGCAGAGTCGTATTCCATATCAATGGCACTCTCGCTGTCCATGATTTCGCTGATGCGGATCCATTTGTCTTTGTATCCAGTGGCGATTACTTTCACCATGTGGCTTCCGTCAGTTATACGGAAGTCGAATGAACCGTCGCGGTTGGTGAGATACTCGTTGTCTTCGTTCTCAGTCACCACCAGTGCGTTGTAGATGGGCTGGCCGAACTCGTCAAGCACCTTGCCCTTGATGTTCAGAATCAGGTCGTCCTGAGCCTTCAGGCTGGTAAACCCTGCTGCCAGCAGTGCTGCAGACAATATATATTTAGCAAGTTTCATATTCTTCATAATCATATTAGAGGTTTACCATCCGGGATTCTGCATATCTTCACCTGTGATGTTGAGAAGCATTGAAGCCTCGGTCTTGGGGATGGGAAGCAGCTTGCACTTGGCTTCATATCCGAAGCGTTCGCTGTCACGGACAGGGACACGCTTGTAGTAGAATACAGTGCTGTCGGAGTTGTAGGTGATGTCCACGCCGGTGAAGTATCTGTTCTCGGCGCTCATGTCCTCGTCTGCCTTGTGCCAGCGGCGTACGTCGAAGTAGCGGTTTTCTCCGCATGACAGCTCTACGCGGCGCTCGTTCTTGATGCGGAGCAGGAGCATATCCTTTGAAAGGCCCTGCGGAAGGGCTGGCATGCTCACGCGGTCGCGCACTTCGTTGACTGCTGCGTAGGCTTCCTGGGTGTGACCGCTCTGCGCTGCGCACTCGGCCAGGTTGAGCAGCAGCTCTGAAAGGGTGTACTGCTTGTATGAAACGCTTGCAAGAGGTGAGTTGGCCGCGCTGTTGGGCGGAACGGTCTTGCAATAGTAATAACCTGTGCGTGAGTGGGTCTTGTCTGATGTGGTGGTGCTGCGCGCATTCAATCCTGTAGCAGTAACATCTATCACACGCTCCTTGTCCCAGGTATATGTGCTGCCATGGTGCAGGACTACCTGGTCCAGACGGGGATCTCGGTTTTCGTAGGGATCCTGGTCGTTGTAGAGCTTGTTCTCAGGGTTGAAGTTAGGCTGGAGATGTTTCTCATCCTTGTAGGGATTTGCCAGGTCGAGCACGGGCACACCGTCGATGGTCTCGAAGCAGTCGACAAGCTCCTGGGTGGGGCAGGTACCGCATGCGGTGGTGTTGATAAGGTCAGACCCGACATAGTTGATGCCGCAGATCTGAGTTCCTGTGTTGTTGTGGCAGTAGATGGTCTCCTTGTCTGTGGGGGCTGACGTATAGGTCATTGTGGTGCAGTAATACTGGCGGTATGCTGCAGCCGAGCTCTTTCCGTAAACCTTCTCGCGGGTGCAGGTGGTGAAGAGCTCATATCCGTTGGCCTTGAGGGAGTCAACCGCATTCTTTGTGTACTGATATGCAGTCTCCCAGAGATCGGCCTTGTTGTCGGGATTGTACAGGGGGCTTGCCGCCATCATCGTCACTGTAGACTGGAGGGCGACTGCAAGAGCCTTGTGGGTACGCATTGCATCTGTGCCGAGCTTGGTGCGCCAGGGAAGGTTCTGTGAGTCCATACCGATCTGGAGATCATCCATTATGAACTTCACATATTCATCTACTGTAGCGCGGTGGACTTTATCGTATTTAGTGTTGGCATCTGCCACATAATCGAGGATGGGCAGAGGTCCGTACCATTTGAAAAGTTCTGTCATGTAATATGCGCGCAGCACGTGTGCCTCTGCATAGAACCTGTCGCGGATATCGTCCGACTCGCATTTTGCGTAATAGCTGCCGTCGTCGTTCTTCAAGGTTATTTTCTCAAGAAACTGGTTGATGTAGCGTATTTTCTGCAGGTAAGAGGCATAGTAACTGTTGAGAGGATGGCTCTCTGCGCTGTAGTTGCCTGAATACATGAACTGTGCGATACCGCCCTGGCCGTCGTTAGATGACCAGCCGTCGTCGGTGAATGCGAACAGGGGCTCTCCGTATTCGAAACCTTTTACCGGAATTCCAATGTAGCATACGTTGAGTGCGCCCTCTACATTGTTTTCATCGCTCCAGATCATTGCGTAGGTGATGCTTCCGTCATCATCCATCTGAAGCCAGTCGCTTACTGCCTTGCAGGATGTGCAGGCAAGCATGGCAATCAAGAAATAGATCAGTGTATATTTTTTCATGGCTGTATCCTGTTAGAATTTGACGTTCAGACCGATTGAGTATGTCCTGTTAAGAGGGTACGATACGCTTGTACCGTCTGTTTCGGCATCCACGGCCTTCACCCTCTGTGCATCGATGATGAAGATGTTGTTACCGTAGATGAACAGGCTTGCACCCGAGATGCCGAGCGACTTGATGATCGGGGCGTCGTTGGGGATAGAGTATGCAATCTGCACGTTCTTCAGACGCAGGTACGACCTGTTGTTGATGAAGAACGAGTTCTGGCAGTAGCTCGGGCCTGAGATTGTACTGAGGGCGGGATAAGAGATCTTTTCGCCGTTCTCGTAGCGCTCCTTGGTCCAGGCGTTGAGGTGGTAGTCGGTGTATGAACCCACGATACCCTGCTCTGTGACACCGAGTCCCTGGCGGTATGCAGATACTTTAGTCATACCGTTGAACTGTGTCGAGATAGCAACGCGTCTGAACTTGGCCTCGACATTGAATCCGAACACACCTACAGGAAGCTTGCTGTTGCCGATGGGGCAGAGGTCACGGTTGTTGATCTTGCCGTCGCCGTTGGCGTCCTTGTATTTGAAGTCACCAAGGCGGGGGGTTCCGATGTCGTATGCTCCGGTTGCCCATTCGAGCTCTTCAGGAGTGTTGATGTAGCCGTTGCCGTTGCTGTAGTCGATTTCGTAGCCCCAGCACTGTCCTGCCACGAATCCTTCTGTGCGCTTGCGGTAGAGGTATGACTCGTCGAGCTCTGCCTCGTCGCAGTAGAGGATTGTGTTCTTTGCATGTGAATACTGGCCGCTCACATCAAGCATGAATTTGTCGCTGAATTTGTGGCTCCAGCCGAACTCGAATTCGAAACCACGGTTGATGGTGTGACCGATGTTGAGCTTGGGCAGGTCAGCTGAAGAGATACCGCCTATCAAAGGCACTGACTGGGGGACATATACGCGGTTCTTGCACTCCTCGAAGAATACATCCAGCTGAGTGTGGAAATCCTCGAGGAAGTCGAACTCGATTGCGTAATTCTGCTTCAGGACTTTCTCCCACTGTGCATTGGGGTTGCCCACATACATCTGGTAAACGCCGATGCCGTTGTTGAGAGAGGGGATTGCGCCGAGTCCGGCATTTGTGATCTGGGGATAGAACAGGAAGCGTGAACCGAGGCGGTCGTTACCTACCAGACCCACGGATGCACGCAGTTTCAGGAGGTTTATCTTCTCGTTGTTCTTGAGGAACTCTTCGTTGCTGATAACCCAGCCTGCAGATGCTGCAGGGAAGAATCCGAAGCGGTTTTCGGGAGAGAACTGCTCAGAACCGTTGTAACCGAAGTCGAACTCTGCAAGGTAGCGCAGGTCGTAGTTCCATGTCACACGTCCTGATACTCCTGCGTAGCGGTAGGGAAGGTGGTCGCGGTCGAGCGCGCCGCCGTCACCGGGTTTGATCTGAGTCTCGAGCTGCCAGAATGCCATTGCGCCGACTGTGTTCTTGCCGAACTGCTGGTCGTAGTTCATGATGAAGTGCAGCTGGAGCATCTGGTTTCCGTAGGGAGAACGGCTCATCTGCAGGGTCTCGTTCTGGTTTACGCGGGTACCGATATAGTATGATTTCTCTGCGGGGTTGGTGGCAACATTGAATGAATATGCATCGTAGCTTGCCTGGCGGCCGTAGAGGTATGCACCGTCATCGTCGTTGTAGGCCACATTCGCCTTTGCTGTGAGACCTTTCAGAATCTTGTGGAGGTCGTATTCCACAGCCAGCTGTGAGTAGAGGTTGAACTCTGTATCGAATGTGTAACCTGTGCGGTTGATCTGTGCCCATGAAGAAGTGGAGTTTGTACCTTTGATTGCAACCACTTCACCTGCAGGAACTTTGTTACCATTCTTGTCGGTATATCCGGGAAGGGTCACAGGACCTGGGTTGGTGGGAGGAGTGTTCATGGCAGTGCTGAATATGTTGATTCCGCCTGCGGGCTCGCTCATCTTCTGGAAATATGTAGACAGTGTGACTGCAAGTTTCAAATCATCGGAGAGGTTGAAATCCAGGTTGTTACGGATAGTGTACCTGATCATGTGGAACTGGGCGTTGTAGCTCAGCTGCTCGCGTGAGAGGCTCTTCACGTTACCTGTCTGGTCCATGATGTTGGCGTTTGCGAAGTAGCGGGTCCTCTTCGAACCACCCTCGATGTTGAGTGATATACGCTCTGTAGGGGCGAATGTCTTGAAAGACTCTTTGTACATGTCGCGGTCGGGATAGAAGGCGTCGCCTGCCTGCTCGCGGTATTTAGCAATCATGTAGGGGCTGAATTCGGGTTCGTCACCATCGTTGATGCGGGCCTGGTTGCGGAGTGCGGCATGCTCCCATGAGTGGACCCTGGTCCAGGGGAAGTGCATTGACGCAACGCTGAATGTGGCCTGTGCGGTGAGGATGTTGCGTCCTGCTTCACCACGGCGTGTGGTGATGAGGATAACGCCGTTCGCACCGCGTGAACCGAACACTGCAGTCGATGCGGCATCTTTCAGGATGGTCACAGATGCAACCTCGTTCACGTCAAGCATACCGAGGTTGTCGGCTGTTTCATCTGAAGGAACACCGTCGATGAGCAGCAGGGGCTTGCTGTTTGAAGAAGTACCCTGGCCGCGGATATATATGTCCACCATATCGTTACCGGGCTGACCGCTGTTCTGGATAGTGGTGAGGCCCGTGACACGGCCGGCAAGTGCGTTGGCGAAGTTAGGAACCTGAGTCTCGATGAGCTGCTCGTTCTTTACGGTTCCAACCGCACCTGTCATTGTAACTTTTTTCTGATGACCGTAGGCAACAACAATCGACTCGTCGATGGCCTCGTTGTCTTCAACAAGCATTACTTTGATTTCTGCCCTTGAACCAACGGTAATGGTCTGGGTCTTGTAGCCCACGAAAGACACTTCAAGCACTGCATTTGCAGGCACTTTGGTGAGTGTGATGCGGCCATCGGCATCTGCAAAACCTCCGATCTGGGTTCCTTTCACAAGCACGTTGGCGCCTGGAATCGGACCGAGGTTATCGGAAACGATTACAGTGATAGTACGTCCCTGGACATCTGTCTCTGTCACGGCGCGGCCCTGTACCGAAAGGCCGAGCAACATGATGAAGACTGCCAGGAATTTCAAAAGATTTGACTTGAATGGCATGTGTTTGAAATTTGTGATCACTAGTT
>JAGHVP010000255.1 GCA_018064305.1 Candidatus Equibacterium intestinale
CCCTTTGCTGTGGGATATGCGTCCAGGAATACTATATTCATTTTGGGAAAATATATTTGTATACTTTGATAATTAATTTAAATTTGCGCGCTAAAATAACATTTTTCCCCCATTTTATGAAATGAGCGATTCGAATTTCATCATCTCTGCCAGCCATATCTCGAAGTGGTTCGGCGACAAGCACGTCTTGGACGATGTTAGTTTGAATATTAAAAAAGGTGAGTTCGTCACCATCCTTGGTCCTTCGGGCTGTGGAAAAACCACTCTTCTTCGTATTATTGCAGGTTTTGTAGTTCCTACCGACGGTGAGATTACAATCAACGGGCAGGTGATGAACAATGTGCCTCCTCACGAGCGTCCTGTCAATACTGTGTTCCAGCGCTATGCGCTGTTCCCTCATCTCAATGTCTACGACAACATCGCCTTCGGCCTGAAGCTGAAAGGGGTGAAGGAGCCTGAGATAGAGCAGAGGGTTATGAAGGTACTTAAGATGGTCGGAATGACCGATTATGAATGGCGTGACGTTGACTCGCTCTCCGGCGGTCAGCAGCAGAGGGTTGCAATTGCCCGCGCTATCGTGAACCAGCCCCAGGTGCTGCTTCTTGACGAGCCTCTTTCTGCACTTGACCACAAGATGCGCAAGGACATGCAGATAGAGCTGAGGCAGATGCACCGCGACCTGGGTATCACATTCGTATATGTGACCCACGACCAGGAGGAAGCCCTTACTCTTTCAGACACGATCGTGGTAATGAACGAGGGCCTTGTGCAGCAGATCGGAACACCTACTGACATATATAACGAGCCAGTCAATTCATTTGTGGCCGACTTCATAGGCGAGAGCAACATCCTCAACGGTGTGATGGTGGAAGACCGCAAGGTGACCTTCCTCGGCCACGAGTTCGAATGTGTGGACGAAGGATTCGGCAATGATGTCCCCGTGGATGTGGTTATCCGTCCCGAAGACATATACATCATGCCGCGCACCGACAAGGGTACGTTCGACGGCAAGGTCACTTCATGCATATTCAAGGGTGTGCACTATGAAATGACTGTCGAGACAACCGACGGCTACGAAGTGTATGTCCAGGACTACAACGCATTCGAAGTGGGGATGGAGGTGAGCATGATCATCAAGCCCAACGACATACAGGTTATGCATAAAGAGCGCGTGCGCAATACAGTTCCCGGAAAGATGGTGGATGATACGCACGTCGAGATGCTTGATGCCGAATTCGAGTGCCTTCCCACAGAGGGCATCGAGGCAGGCATGGAAGTCAACGTCGAGTTCGAGTTCGGTGATGTGGATGTAATGGACGACAAGAAAGACGGTACTGCCGAAGGTGACATCACGTTCATCCTCTACAAGGGCAACCATTACCATATCACGGTTGCCACTCCCAGCGGCGACAATATCTATGCTGACACACAGGACGTATGGGAAGACCGCGACATCGTGGGTATCAATATCCTGCCTGAAAACATCAAGATTACCAAACGCTAAGACCGGGTCAGTCAGAAATGGGCAAGATATCCAGATATTTCGGCAAGCTCCGCCATTGGAGTCTTCCGTACTTCATATTCATGCTGTTCTTCGTAGCTCTGCCTCTGGTGCTGATTTTCATCTATGCATTCAAGGATGCGCAGGGCAGTTTCACCCTTGACCACTTCCGTCAGTTCTTCACCGACTCGAAGGACATCAAGACTTTCCTGTATTCCATCGAGGTGGCCCTTATCACCACTGCAATCTGCATATTGATAGGTTACCCCGCTGCATATATCCTGAGCAACAAGAACCTCTGCAAGTCTGAGGTGATGGTGATGCTCTTCATCATCCCCATGTGGATCAACGTGCTGGTGCGCACACTTGCCACAGTGGCGCTTTTCGGCTTTGTAAACATCCCTCTGGGTGAAGGGGCACTTATTTTCGGTATGGTCTACAACTTCCTGCCATTCATGATCTTCCCGATCTACAATGTGCTCAAGAAGCTTGACCACAGCTATATCGAGGCGGCTCAGGACCTTGGTGCGAACGAACTCACCGTTTTCGCGAAAGTCACTGTGCCTCTGTCACTTCCCGGTGTGCTCAGCGGCGTGATGATGGTGTTCATGCCTACATTGTCGACCTTTGCGATATCGGAGCTGCTCACACTCAACAACGTGAAGCTGTTCGGTACCACTATACAGGAGAATATTAACAACGGAATGTGGAACTACGGTTCCATGCTCGCACTCATAATGCTGGTCATCATCTTTGTGATCAACATCCTGAGTGACAACGAGGAAACTGCGCAGAGCGGGGGAGGGCTGATCTAGATGAAACTCAAGAAATTCTTCTCTCAGATCTACCTGTGGGTGCTGCTTGCGATGCTTTATGCTCCGCTGCTTGTGATTGCAGTATATTCATTCACAGAAGCCAAGACACTCGGCAACTGGACCGGTTTCTCATTGGGACTCTACCAGTCGCTCTTCACCGGTGATTCACAGGGGGCGCTGATGGCCGCTTTCAAGAACACGCTGCTGATTGCCACCGTGGCTTCGATAATTGCCACCGCGCTCGGTACAACAGCCGCCATAGGTATCTTCAACCAGCACAACCGCCGCAAGAAGATGGTGCTCAACACCCTGAACAATGTCCCGATCCTGAATCCAGACATCATCACAGGTGTGTCGCTGTTCCTTCTCTTCGTGAGCCTGGGTGTCACCCAGGGCTATGT
>JAGHVP010000183.1 GCA_018064305.1 Candidatus Equibacterium intestinale
ATTGATGATATACTCCGATTCCGTACACACAAATATATTGAATCGTTAGATAACAAGTACTTTCGCTTGTCAGAAAACCACTGTGAACTCACCGGAAAGAAAGAGCGCGGTTACATGCCGCGCTCTTTCTTTATTGTCTCGTATGCCTGCTGGACTGCCTTGAACTTTTCCTCAGCGGCCTTCTGGACATCTTCGCCCAGGGTGGCCACTTTGTCTGGATGGTATTTCAAAGCCATCCGCTTGTAGGCCTTGCGCACTTCATCATCTGTTGCGGTGGGCTCGATTTCCAGCACCTTGTAGGCAGATTCTGCGCTGCTGCCGCGGAACATGGCAAGGATGGATTCGGTATCGCTCTGCTGCAGGCCGATGGCTGTGGCCACCGATTCCAGAATGGAGATCTCACTGTCTGTGATACCGTCGCTCTGCGCCAGGTTCACAAGATAATGGAAGAGCTGCAGCCGCTGTGAATAGTTCATATTGGTGCGGATCTGCGCTCCCACCTGGTATATGTTGATATCCTGCTGCAACAGGTTGTTGAGGATGTTTTCCGCCTCAGCAGCAGCCTGGTCGCCGAAATTGTTGCGGATGAAGTTCCTTACGAACTGACGCTCGGTGTCGGTCACCCTGCCGTCGGCCTTTATCACTGCAGCCGAAAGCACCATCAGGCAGATAAGGAAACTGTTGCGCTGCCCGGTTTTATAATCATCCTGGGATGTTGTGGTGCGGGTATATCCGCCTCCCGGATAACCACCTCCGGTATATCCACCGCCGGAGGGACGGTTGAAACCGCCGCCAGTGCCGCTGCCATTATCAATGAATATCCTGGTGTTCTCACTGGCAGCACCGATAAGGAAGCCTATCAAGCCGCCTATCGGGCCGAAGATAGCCCAGCCCAGAGTTCCGAATATCCATCTGCGAAGTCCCATACCCTTTATATCTATGAAATCTGACTCAATATGAACTTACATTTCTCGGGGTTGCCCAGGGTCTTGCCCTTGTCGCAAGAAAGCTTGACGCAGTCGTGCCACTCGCGGCTCTCTGTGATGCGGGCACGAGTGAGCTTGATAACGATGTTGGAAGGCTTGCAGTCTGTGACATCACAGGTAAGGAATGTTCCCACACCGAATGAGTCCAGCACGCGGCCGGCACAATACTTATGGATCTCTATGGCCCTGTCTATGTTGAGGCCGTTGCTGAACACGACCTGTTTGGTGGCAGGGTCGATGCCGAGCTGCTTGTACTTTTCTATGATAAGCTCGACCTGTTCCTCTTCCTTGCCGCTGTCTACACGCAGTCCCTTGTACATCATTGCCATGCGTTTTGAAAGGTTTCCGAAGAACACCTTGTCGCCGAAACAGTCGTACAGATATATTCCGTTGTCTCCGTCATATACATCAGAGAACTTCTTCATCACATTGAAGTTGCACTCGAACACACCGCTCACGTTCTCTTCGAATGAGATGAGCTGGTGCGACATTGTACCCAGACAGGGAAGATTGTACTTCATGCCCAGCCAGACATTAGATGTACCTGTGAACTTGCCGGGCCACTTGCGTGAAGCAGCAACATCAGCCATCTCGCGTATCACCATCTCCTGATGTGCAAAACTCAGGCGGCGGCGGGTACCCATATCGCCGAGGGTCAGCCCGGCCTCGAGTATCTGCTCTGTCTTGCGGCGGGCGCGCTGGCGCTCCAGGTCCACATCATATCGCCCAATATCGCCGTTCAGGGTATGGATCAGTTCTGATATGCTTGAGAGAAGAGGCATCTCCCACATTATTGTGGAGAACCACTTGCCGGCCACCTTTATGTCCAGATGGCCTTCGGCATCCTGTGAGACAGTCACCTCATCGGGTTTGAAACGGTAGCCGCGCAGGAATGTGAAATACCAGAGCGGCAGCCAGTTGCACTTTTCCCTCATATACCGGATTTCAGCCTCTGTAATAGTCACATCAGCCATATAGTTGACTTGTTCCTGCACCAGCTCTGCAAAACCGGCAGGATAGCAAGTGCCGTTGCGGTCAAAGAACGAATACTCTACTTCTGCCCTTGGGTACTTTTCAAGTATATAGTACTGACAGGTGAAAGTATAGAGGTCGTTGTCGGTAAAATGGTTGACAATCTGTCTCATGACTCTATATTATTTAGTCTTTATGATAAGAGGTTCTCCGGGTTCGAGCTGGAAGTAATACTCGTTGTCAGGTTCGCCGTTCTCCCATTTGACGGGCTCGAACCAGCCTTCGCGGGTCACACGCCATACGTCTCTTTTAAAGCCGATTGACACTTTGGTATCCTTGCCCATAGATTTACCTTCAATGAGAAGATACTCGTTTCCGGAATTTTCTATAAGTGAGATTATTGCACCTGACCTGAATTCATACCATTCGACTGCATCAGACATAATCGGGTCGTTTTCGAGCTTGAGTTTCGTGACACCAGTCGAATAAGATTCTCTTGGAGAGTGACGGACACCTTTGAAAGTGGAGTTGCGGAAGATGAACATGTGGTTGTCAATTTCCTTCGTCTCCTCTTTAACCAGGTCATATACGTATGAATATGTACCGTCCTGCATCAGAGGAGCCACTGTCCAACCACGGCCGCCGTTCTCGCCTGTGTAGTGCAGCCATGTGAAATACATCAGGTTGGTTGCACCGTAGCCGAGCAGAGTATAGTGGTAGAGTCTGAGACTGCCTGCTGTCGGAGGAGGCGTTGTTCCGGGAGGAACGTCGTTGATATCGGCACTTGCTGCAAAGCCCCACCATGGAATACCAGTGCTGGTGCACATTCTGAAAAGAGACTCGAGACGGGTATACCAGTGAGCATCTGCATTGCCGGATGTCACTGCATAATGGTCGAAGCAGACCTGGTTGGGATGTGCGTCGCGTATATAGTCTGTGAGTGTTGCATCATTCATCTGGTCGCCCCATAGGTTCACGTATGTGGGATGGTCGGGGTCAAGTTCGTGAAGGCGGTCTGTGAGCATACCGATTTTCACAAAGAGGGAGTCTCTGGGTTCGTCGATAAGGTTGTAGCCCCAGAGGTTGTCGTGGCTCTTGTACATGTTTACACGGTCTATCAGAGCCTGGTCCTGTGAAATGTAGCTCTTGTAGTCTTCATCACCCCAGTTGACGAAGTTGTAGATATAGTCCTCCATATATCCTACCAGCTTCACATCAGCTCCTTGAGCGGCCTCAGCGGCAGCCTCGAAATCAGAAGGGCTGAAAGAATGTGACACGCGTACACCGGCCTCCCCCATCTTCACAAAACGGTCGTGTGTGAAAGGAGTTTTTCTATCAAAGCAGTGGTATGCATAGAATTCCATCCTGGCGCCCTGCTGGATGAGATTGATATCAAGTTTCTGTGTCGACCTGACGCCGAGATTGTCAGATACCACGATATTCACATCGGCTTCTGTTGCAAGTTCGGGAGCCTGGAGCCTGACGGTACCGGTGGTGCCGTCTTCACCGGGAGTGACCTCTGCAATCCAGCCGTTACCCTCTACATCCACTTTTGTACCTTCTGGAATCTCTCCGGTAAGCTGGTAGTCGAATGTCACACCGAGGCCGGTCACACAAGGGATATTCTCAGGAACCACAACGGTAGCAAACGGTGCAGATGCCTGGGATACATATACTGACACTGTGATCTTGTCATAACTGATGCTGATCTGGGCGTCACGCGGTTCACCGGGGTTGGGTGCTACTGTGAAGGTAAGCACATCTGTGCGTGAGGCCTTGGTTGTTACCTGGCTGATCCATTCAGCACCGCAATCAACCTTATAATCTATGTTTGTTGTAACCTTTACTTCTATATTCTGTCCTTCTGCAGGCACATTGAAAGTGCTTTCACCTGCATTCGTGAGTTCGGGGTCGCAACCGTTCTGGTTCACTATAATCTCAACCTTGAGGTCTCCGCCCTTGATTGTAACTGTAGCAGAACGCATCTCTGTAGAGGTATTCTCCTCTGCGGTCAGCCTGAATATCTTTTCTTCGGGCAGCCCTTCTGGTGCTGGAACCCTGGTGGCCTCGCAAGCCAGCCATGAGTCACTGCTCTGCGCCGTAATATCAAGGTTTGTGTTTACAGTGATTTCGATCGGTCCACCTTCCGCACCTATTGTGAACTCTGTCTTCTCAGAGTCCAGCACCGGATCTACTTCTACCTTCACATCCGGTTTGTTGCAGGAAGTGAAAAGAGCTATCATAACGACAGCCAGTAAAGAAAAATAACGTTTCATATCTTCTGAATAGTTTGTATCAAACTGCGTCCGCAGCAGTTTCTGAAGCGGATAAATGCAAAAATAACTATTAATAATCAATTTAACCAATGTTATAACTTGAAATATAATTGCTAAATTTGCAGAATATATGAAACGTTCAATACTCATAAGACTTTCCGCCCTTGCTGTCCTGCTGCTGTATGTAGCTGCGTCAGTGGGTATTGACGTTCATAACTGTGATTGCACAGGGCACGTATGCGCACATATCGCCCTATATTTCGACAACATACACGACAGCCATCACGATTGTCACCAATGCTGCTGTCACGAAGATGGATGCAGCCACGAAGACCATCACCACAGCTGCTGCCACAACAAAGTGTACCATGTGGCAATAGCCGGCGACAATGAAGATGGCGGAGCGCAGCACCTCGATGCACCGTCAGTACAGATTCCCGCTTATTTCTGCGGAATAAATGTCTTCATGCCTGACTGCATCTTTTGCAGCATGCATGTCCCAGACAGTCCGCCACCGGTTTGCAGCCATAGCGGCAGCATCTTCATCCTCAGAGTTTAGCAGAAACATATCCTCCCGCTCGATATGTTATTTTGTTAAACTTAAAGGAATATTACATTGAAAAAAGCAACTATACTTATATTGTCTGTCCTGGCATCTGCTGTCATGGCATCGGCACAGGACATAGACACCACGGGCATCTATTCAGAAAGATATGACAGTCTTGGAGCAGCTGTATTGATGCAGCGCCAGCCCGGCAACAAATTAAGCAAATACACACAGGGCCGCGTCGAGACCATTACCGCAGCCGGTCTCTGCAAGATGGCATGCTGCAACCTCGCAGAGAGTTTTGAAAACAGTGCCAGCGTAACTGTAGGCTATTCAGATGCCGTTACAGGTGCAAGGCAGATCCGCCTGCTTGGTCTTAGCGGCGTCTACACCCAGATGCTTGATGAGAACCGCCCGGTTATGAGGGGGCTTGCAGCACCGTTCGGGCTCAGCTATGTCCCCGGGCAGTGGCTCGAAAGCATCCAGATTGCCAAGGGCGTGACCAGCGTGATCAACGGGGTTGAAAGCATCACCGGGCAGATCAACATGGAGCACCGCAAACCCACAGATGAAAAGCCGTTGTTTGTAAACGCATCTGTGATGAGCGACAGCAAGGCGGATCTGAACGTGGCTTCGGCACTTCAGCTGAACGACACCTGGAGCACTGTGCTGCTGGGGCACATAAGCGGAAACAACAAAGAGATGGACTGGAATGGGGACGGTTTCATGGATGACCCGCGCAACCTTCAGATCAATCTGAGTAACCGCTGGCTGTATTATTCACCCAGCGGCATGCAGATACGCATCGGAGTGAGGCTGCTGCGCGACTGGCGCAGAGGCGGCCAGCTCAGCAGTCTTCAGCTGCCAGGCCAGGATATCCCCCTCTGGCAGAGCAATATCCTGAACCAGAGTGCAAACGGATATGTCAAGATAGGTGTTCCCCTCAACGAAGAGAACAGCCAGAACATTGCTGCAGTGCTTGACTACAACTATTACAACATGGCATCGGAATTCGGTCCGAAAACCACATACGATGCCGGGCAGCACAGCGGCTTTGCGAACCTGCTCTACCAGAATGAAATCAATGAAAGCCACAAGTTCACTCTCGGAGCCACAGCCCTTCTGGATTATTATCTGGAAGACTTCCTCCGCACCGTCGGCAGTCAGTATTACGACATAGACATCAACGGGCTTAACACCTCCATGTCAAGATACGGCATATTCGGCGAGTACACATTCCATCTGGAAGACAAGCTCAGCATAATTGCCGGCCTGCGCGGTGAATGGTACAGCAACCGGACCGGAGATGATAATCCTGTCAGCAGGTTTGTGACAAGCCCCCGTCTCACATTGAAATACACCCCTGTCGAACAGATTGTATTCCGTGCAAATGCAGGAAGAGGTTTGAGATATGCATGCCCCCTTGTCGACAATATCGGTGTGCTGTCCACTTCAAAGACATTCGTCACCCCTTCCGGCAGCAGCGACATATCTGACAGATGGGTGTACGGCCACACTCTGGAAGATGCCTGGACCTTCGGAAGCAATATCACATTCTACTTCCCTCTTGCCGCATCGGACGAGGCATATCTGAGTTTTGACTTCTTCCGCACACAATTCGCGGAGCAGAGCATAGTTGATTATGAATACAGCGCAATCCCTCATCAGATTGCATTCTACAATCTTTCTGATGTAGCCGATGGAAGAAGCTTCACCAACACATACCAGGCCGATTTCAGCTTCGAACCTGTAGAGCGGTTCACCGTTACGCTTACAGGGCGCTACAGCGATGCGCGCGTCACCACGCTGGGCGCCGGTCTCCGCGAAAGACCTATGACCAGCCGCTACAAGGGAGTGCTTAACCTTCAGTACAGCACCAACCTGAACAAATGGATATTTGATTTCACATCATCTGTCAACGGTCCCTGCCGAGTATATGATTTCATGAAAGACTTTAAAGATTCAGAAGGCAACCTGATGTACAAAGACGGACTCACTCCGGTATATCCTTTGCTATATGCCCAGGTCACACGCAGGTTCAAGGGGTTTGACATATATGCAGGTGGTGAAAACCTCACCAACTTCCGTCAGGAGAATGTCATACTCGGCGAAACCACACAGAGCCCCGACTTTGACGCCAGCTGCGTATGGGGACCTCTGATGGGAATCAAACTTTACGGTGGTGTACGTATAACAATTTGGGAAACAGAATAAAAAATAGAATTATCATGAAAAAGATCTTTGTTTCAACAATTATTGCCATGATGGCAATGGTATGCAGCGAAAACATTGCAACAGCAGCTGAGACTCAGGGTCAGGCAGCTGAAATCTCAAACGTAGCCCAGAAGAAGGAGATGAAGAATAAAAAAGAGACAAAAGTATTGAAGCTCAGTGCAAACATCCATTGCAAGGACTGCGCTAAGAAGATTCAGGAGAACATCGGTTTTGAGAAAGGCGTAGTAGGCCTGGAGGTTTCTGTTGAGGAAAGGACCGCCACAATCACCTACAACCCTGCAAAGACAGACGTTGTGACTCTTCTTGCAGCAATGCGCAAGATAGGTTTCCCCGCCACAATTATCGAGCAGTAAACTGAATATCATTTCTGAGGAAAATCTACGCTTCAGAATTAATATCCAACAGACAATGAAAAGCCAGGACTACTATGGTTCTGGCTTTTGTCATATCCAACCGGACCGGTTTTGCTGCATTTCTGCCGTACTCCGCGCTGGCAGCTTTCGTCCCGCTGGCGCGGAACTCATCTGCGGCGGGTCCTCCCATTCAAACGCCATGGGTCG
>JAGHVP010000132.1 GCA_018064305.1 Candidatus Equibacterium intestinale
GTAAAGTTCAGTCTATAATGTGTCGTACTATGTTGCTCGTGACCCATGGTGTTCAAATGGGAGGAGCCTGTAGCAGGTGAGTTCCGCGCAGCGGGACGAAAGATGCTCCGAAATGGAGCTGCCAGCACATGGCCGCTGTAGCACAGACCACCGCAATGCAATGCATGCATTGCGGTGTCCGCTACTTTGCGTATATCCCGATGATGTTCAGAATTACCTCGGTGGACTTCTCCATGCTTTCCAGCGGGACGAACTCGAGCTTGCCGTGGAAATTGTGACCTCCTGCAAAGATGTTGGGGCAGGGAAGGCCCATGAATGAGAGGTTCGCACCGTCTGTGCCGCCGCGGATTGGCTGGATCTTCGGTTTGATGCCCGCCATCTCCATCGCCTTGACAGCATTCTCCACCACGTGGAAGTGAGGCTCGACCATCTCGCGCATGTTGCGGTACTGGTCTTTTATCTCAGCTGTGGCCACATTGCCATATTTCTTGTTGATGAACTCTACGCAGTCTGCCACAATCTGCTTCTTCTCCTCGAAGCGGGCCTTGTCATGGTCGCGGATGATATACGCGAAGTCAGCCTCCTCGACCACACCCTTGAAAGAGATGAGGTGGATGAACCCCTCGTACCCTTCAGTGAACTCGGGACGCATCTGCACAGGCAGCATAGCGTTGAGCTCCATAGCCACCAGAGAGGCGTTTATCATCTTGTTCTTGGCATAACCAGGGTGGATGTTGCGCCCGGCGATATGTATCTTTGCGCTGGCGGCGTTGAAGTTTTCATACTCAAGCTCGCCTATCGCGCCGCCGTCCATGGTGTATGCGAAGTCGGCACCGAACTTTTCCACATCGAATGCCACCACGCCGCGCCCGATCTCTTCGTCGGGGGTGAAGCCTATCTTGATCTCGCCGTGCTTGAATTCGGGATGGTTCATGATATACTCGGCGGCGCACATTATCTCTGCCACGCCTGCCTTGTCATCTGCTCCGAGAAGGGTGGTGCCGTCGGTAGTGATGATGGTCTGGCCCACATAGTCCTTCAGCTCTGGGAATTCGCTCACCTTGAGCGCCTTCTCTGGATTGAGGGCGATGTCACCGCCGGCGTAGCTGCTGATTATCTGAGGCTTGATGTCGCAGCCCGATGCATCAGGGGATGTGTCTACATGTGCGATGAATCCAAGCTTGGGGATGTCACCGCCGGTGTTGGCAGGGATGCTGCCCATGACATAACCGTCTTTGTCAAGCTCTGCCTTGATGCCCATTGCGTTGAGCTCGTCGCAGAGCTGGCGCAGCAGCACCAGCTGTTTTGCACTTGAAGGCTGGCTTTCGCTGGCCTCGTCAGACATTGTGTCGTATGAGATATATCTCAGGAACTTGTCAAGTATTGCTTCCATTATTCTTCAACTTCTTTGATTTTAAGACAACTGTTAGTGAGGTAGGCAAGTATTGCAACGTATGCCACCAGTGCGATGCCCTGTCCGGCACCGGAAGCGGCCCATTCTGCATTGAATGCGTTGACACCGGCAAAACGCAGCACTGCGCTTATCACGCCCATCAGGGCGCCGCCTGCAATGAATCCGGAAGCCAGCAGGGTGCCTTTCTCCTTGCGGGCGTTGTTGAGAGCCTCGTCTTTGCTGCGGGTGCTTACAAACCAGCTGATTGCGCCGCCCACGAGCAGAGGGAGGTTAAGTTCCATGGGAATGAACATACCGAGGGAGAATGGCAGGGCAGGCACCTTGAAAACAGTGAGGACTATGGCAAGCACAGCGCCGATGCCGTAGAGAAGCCAGGGTGCTCCGCCGCCCGACATGAGGGGCTCGATGACAGCTGCCATGGCATTTGCCTGAGGTGCCGCAAGGGCGTTTTCACCTGTGAAACCGTAGGTCTTGTTAAGCACTATTATCACACCGCCCACAGTGGCAGCAGCCACCAGGGTACCCAGGAATTTCCAGGTCTCCTGCACCTTCGGGGTGGTGCCCAGCCAGTATCCTATCTTGAGGTCGGTTACAAACGAGCCTGCCACGCTGAGGGCTGTGCACACAACGCCGCCGATTATAAGTGCCGCTGTCATTCCGGCGGTGCCGTTGAGCCCGGCAGCCACCATTATCACAGAAGTGAGGATCAATGTCATAAGGGTCATTCCGCTTACGGGGTTGCTGCCCACGATTGCAATCGCATTGGCAGCCACGGTGGTGAAGAGGAAGGCAATGATTCCCACCACCAGAAGGGCGATGACAGCGTGCCAGATGTTGTGCACCACTCCGAAATATAAGAATACAAGGATCACCAGCAGGGTGGCCAGCACACCTATAAGGACAATCTTCATGGAGAGGTCTCTCTGTGTGCGTACGGCTTCCTTGTCAGAGCCCGCCTTGTTCCCCTTGAACTCCTTCACTGCCAGCCCGAGAGCTGATTTGATGATGCCGGCAGACTTGATGATTCCGATGATGCCGGCAGTTGCGATGCCGCCGATGCCGATGTGGCGCGCGTATGTAGAGAATATCATCTCTGGAGGCATGCTGCCCACAGTGGCGGTGAGGCCGGTGTTCATAAGGTCAATGACATCGGCACGCCAGATCATGTTCATGAGGGGGATGATGACCAGCCATACCAGGAACGAGCCGCAGCAGATGATGAATGAATACTTGAGACCGATGATATAGCCCAGGCCGGCCACAGCGGCTCCCACGTTAAGTTTCAGAACAACCTTTGCCTTGTTTGCCAGAGCAGCGCCCCATGGAAGCACTTTTGTGGTGATGGTCTCAGACCACCAGCCGAACGTTGACACAATGAAGTCATATATACCGCCTATAAGGCCGCTGGCCAGCAGTGCCTTGGCGCCTTTGCCGCCGCTTTCTCCGCTCACAAGCACCTGCGTGGTGGCTGTCGCTTCGGGGAAGGGATACTTGCCGTGCATATCCTTCACGAAGTATTTGCGGAATGGAATCAGGAACAGGATGCCCAGGATGCCTCCGAGCAGCGAGCTCAGGAACACCTTGCCGAAATTCACCGTAAGCTCCGGATATTTCGCCTGCAGGATATAAAGTGCAGGCAGAGTGAATATGGCTCCTGCCACTATCGAGCCGCTGCAGGCTCCGATAGACTGGATGATGACATTCTCGCCCAGGGCGTTGCG
>JAGHVP010000189.1 GCA_018064305.1 Candidatus Equibacterium intestinale
ATTCAAGAAGAACGTCGAGATCTTCACCAACATAAATAACGGCGACGCCTCTTTCTTTCTGCTGGGCAACGAGATCGTAGATGGTGTATGAAGAGTTGATGTCCAGCCCGCGGGTTGCATAGGCGGTCATCAGGACTGTGGGAGCGTTGGGTATTTCACGGCCGACAAGAACCTTTTGAACGTTGCCGCCTGAAAGCTTGCGGACAGGAGTCTCTGTTGAAGGAGTGACGATTTCAAGGAAGTCGACCATCTGGCCGGCGAGTTTGTGGGGATTTTTGCGGTCTGTGAAAACACTTCTGCCGCTGCTGTAGGAGCGGAGCATCATGTTGTCGCTGATTCCCATGTTTGCAACCAGACCCATCCCAAGCCTGTCTTCAGGCACAAAGGAGAGAGCCACGCCGAGCGATTTGATCGCGAGCGGGTCTTTGCCGATGAGCTCTTCTTTTGAACCGTCATTTTCTAAGTAACGGATTGAGCCGGATTCAACTTTCTGCAGACCGGCGATCGATTCAAGAAGCTCCTTCTGACCGCAGCCGGAAATACCTGCTATGCCGAGAATTTCACCGGACTTAGCGGTGAAAGACACGTTGTCAAGTTTGGTTATACCTTCTTCGTCAACGACTGTGAGCCCTTCAACCACAAGACGGTCTTTGGAATTCACGGGCGGATAGCGGTAAATGTTCAGCTGCACAGGGCGGCCGGCCATCATGTTGGTCATTTCCTGGGCGTTGGTTGTATTTGTAAGCATATCGCCGACGAACTGGCCTTTTCTCAGAACCGCAACGCGGTCGGACAGCTCCTCGACCTCATGCATTTTATGCGTAATTATTACAACGGCTTTATTGTCGGCTCTCATATTGCGGAGGACGGCAAAGAGCTTTTCCGTTTCCTGGGGAGTGAGAACCGCCGTGGGTTCATCGAGAATGAGAATATCGGCTCCGCGGTAGAGTACCTTGATAATTTCAACGGTCTGCTTCTGGGAGACGGACATTTCATAGACCTTCTGGTCAGGATTGACTTCAAAGCCGTACTTGTCGCAGATTTCGCGTATCTTTTTTGTGGCTTGCTTTATATCAAGCTTTCCGGGCAGACCGAGGATGATGTTTTCAGCAGCGGTGAAGACATCAACAAGCTTGAAATGCTGGTGTATCATTCCGATTCCGAGATTGAAGGCATCTTTCGGGGAAGCGATTACCACTTCGCGGCCGTCTATGAATATCTGGCCTTCATCAGGGAAATAGATTCCGGAAAGCATATTCATAAGCGTGGTCTTACCGCTTCCGTTTTCACCGAGAAGCGCAAGAATTTCGCCTCTGTAAATGTCGAGCCAGCATTTGTCGTTGGCAGTCACAGAGCCGAAACGCTTGGTAATATCGCGCATTTTTACTGCAGGAATTCTCTGATCCATTAGTAATTAATCCTTCCAATAAAATAATTCAGACAAAGCCCCGTAAAGGGGCTTTGTCTATTATAAATGTGAACGGCAGAGCTTAAATGAGAGGATCATCCAAGGAGTGTGATGCCGTCAATATCGATGTCGAAGTAAGGTGCGCTGCGGAGAGTGGACTCGGTGAACACGCCGTTTTCAATTGCTTCAGCGCCGTTGAGACCCCAGGAATCAGTGTAGGAGGAGAGATTCTTGCCGTCTTTGGTCCAGGTGCTGCAATCAAAGACCTTGAGAGAACCATCGAGGATGGCGGCTTTGACTTCTGCGAGCTTTTCAGCAGTGCCTTCTGCGGCAACAGCTTCGTTGACATCGGTGAGAGCAACGGAACCGGTTTCAAGATTTCCGCACCAGTCGGTGTCGAATGCTTCGCCGGCCTGAACAGCCTTTATTGCATAGGTGAAGTAAGGTGTCCAGTCGATTCTGGAGGAAATGATGAAGGTGTTGGGGCATGCGCTGATGGTTGAGCCGTTGTAGGATACGTTGGGAACGCCGGCCTCTTCACAGGCTGTGGGAGCACCCCAGGAGTCTGCGTGCTGGGAAATGAGCTTGCAGCCATTGGCGATAAGCTTCTGGGCGCCTTCTTTTTCAAGAGTTTCATCGTACCAGGAACCGGTGAATACAACTTCCATTGTTGCCTCGGGAACTATTGAGCGGACTCCGAGGAACCAGGAGGTGTAGCCGGATTTAACTTCTGCGTAGGTCATTGCGCCGACATAGCCGACCTTTGCTTCGCTTGCGGTGAATTCACCTGCGTCGATCATTTCCTTGAGCTTGAGACCGGCAGCAACACCGGCAATGTAACGGCCCTGGAAGATGGAAGCGAAAGCATTGTGGAAGTTTGCCACACCATCGTTCAGGGCAGTGTCGCCTGTGCAGGAAACGAACTGAACTTCAGGGTATTCCTTTGCGGCGTCGAGAATGTAGGACTGATGGCCGTAGCTGTCTGCAAAAACGAGAGCGCATCCGTCGTCTGCAAATTCGCAGGCTGCATCGTATGCTGCAGCTTCCTCGGGAATCTGGGTCTTGATGAGACCTTCAACTCCACATGCATCGCATGCTGCTTTGAAAGCGTCGATGAAGTTTTTATCGTAGGTGGAGTTTTCATCATGGAGAGCTACGAGACCGACCTTGATAGGTGCGGCATCGGCTGCGGCAGCTTCTTCAGCTGGAGCAGAAGCGCTCTGTGCAGGAGCGGAAGATGAACCGCATGCGCAAAGAGCAAATACCATAACGAGTGCGAGGACAACGGCGATGAGCTTTTTCATTTTGTTTCTCCTTAAAAAAATTTACCGCAGTGATACACTATAAATAAAGATAGCGACACTACGGCAGTA
>JAGHVP010000069.1 GCA_018064305.1 Candidatus Equibacterium intestinale
CATGCCCCAGAACAATCTGTGCCCCGGGTTCCATGTGACGATGCCACCATCTCCGCCTCATCGTCAAACGCCATCGGTCCCAGACACGCCTACGGGCCATATCCCTGATGACGATGAATATCACGAAGCCCTGTTTGCATTTCTTGTATGGTCTTGTTAACTTCGCAAGACAACCGTATTCCATATCGTAATAAGAAATACAAAGAAAGACATATTAATTTCAGCGGATTCAGATCATAAATATTATGTTCATCTTTACAGATACATTCCCTAGGAAAAGAAGACGGGATATGCATGTCATTGTAGATGATTCTTTCACAACGAATGAGGATCTGATATCACATATCATGGAAGAAACCCGTTCTCCATATAAAGATAAACCCAGCTCCAACTTTGATGATATATACGACGATCTCATCGAGTGTACGTGGCTGGAGAACGTCAGGAATATGCGTATTCTTCACGAAAGTTTACCCAATATAAGCGACATACACAGATATCTGGATACATTGAATGTATTGGATGTTGAATGGGAGATTCTTCGTGAGTTTGAAAGATATAGGGACAAATATTTCAAAGGACCTGAGAGAGAAGAACATATCATTGCATACAATGCTATGGATGGTATTGATGTGTCCAGATGTGTTGATAGTGTGGTAATAAGCCCTGCGAACCTTCACCCCATGAAGTTTGATGTGTATTTCAAGGACAGTGATAAAGAATTCGTAATTAATTCGTTGACCGAACATTCAAAAGACTACAGGCAAAGACTGTATTATGATGAGTGTGGCTTTATCCACATAAAGTATTGAACCTTGCCCTTGATGTGGCTGGCCGCGCGTGTCACAGCAGTACGGTATTCTGCCCGGTGACGGAGTTTTGTGCTGAATTTTCAACATTATAGTGATAATTGACGAAAATTGCAGTAACTTTGCCCCCTTCCATTTCGGGCTAAGTTACAGGTGATTATGGGCCAGTTTGTATTAAAATCTCCATACAGTCCCACTGGGGACCAGCCGCAGGCTATCGAACAGCTCTGCAACGGTTTCAACAGCGGGTTGAAGGCACAGACACTGCTTGGTGTGACAGGCAGCGGCAAGACCTTTACCATGGCCAATGTCATAGAGCGCCTGCAGCGGCCCACCCTTATCCTCAGCCACAACAAGACACTTGCCGCTCAGCTGTACGGCGAGTTCAAGAGCTTCTTCCCCGACAATGCAGTGGAGTATTTCGTCTCATATTACGACTATTACCAGCCCGAGGCATATATTCCCACTACTGACACCTATATCGAGAAAGACCTCAGCATCAACGACGAGATAGAGAAGCTGAGGCTCCGCGCCACCAGCGCACTGCTGTCGGGACGCCGTGACATAATAGTGGTGTCATCGGTGTCGTGCCTTTACGGTATAGGTAATCCCGACGATTTCCACGACAGCATCATAAAGCTTGAAAAAGGCATGGCTATCACACGCAACCGCCTGCTCTACAGTCTGGTGGATGCCCTGTACAGCCGCACCGAAGGGGAATTCCAGCGCGGCTCATTCAGAGTGAAGGGTGATGTTGTGGATGTTTTTCCCGCGTACGGCGACTTCGCAATAAGGGTCGAGTTCTGGGGCGATGAGATAGAGTCGCTGGAGATGATAGATCCGGTGAGCGGGGCAACACTGGAATACCTGGAAGAGATAACCATATATCCTGCCACCAACTTCCTTACCACAAAGGAGCGCTCGAAAGCTGCCATCGCGCAGATCCAGGACGATATGGTGGCGCGCTGCAACTATTTCAACGAGGTGGGGCGCCATCACGAGGCAAACCGCCTGAAGCAGCGTGTGGAGTATGACATCGAGATGATAAAGGAGATAGGCTACTGCTCTGGCATAGAGAACTATTCGCGTTATTTCGACGGTAGGAAAGAAGGACAGAGACCTTTCTGCCTGATAGACTATTTTCCCGATGATTTCCTTACATTCGTGGATGAGAGCCACGTGACTCTGCCGCAGGTGAGAGGAATGTACGGAGGCGACCGCAGCCGCAAGAACTCATTGATAGAATATGGATTCCGCCTGCCCGCGGCGGCCGACAACCGCCCCCTGAAGGCCGATGAGTTCAACGAACTGATAGGGCAGAGGCTTTATGTAAGCGCCACTCCCGGAGAAATCGAACTGGTGGAGTGCGGCGGTGTGGTAGTGGAGCAGATTGTAAGGCCCACCGGCCTGCTCGACCCTCCGATAGAGGTACGGCCTGCCGAAAATCCCGTTGACGACCTGCTGGAAGAGGCGCAGATAAGGGCCGAGCACGACGAGCGCACCCTTGTCACTACTCTCACGAAGGCCATGGCAGAGGACCTTGAAAACAAGCTCACAAGGCTCGGAGTCCGCTGCCGTTACCTCCATTGCGATGTGGATACCATGGAAAGGGTGGAGATTGTGGATGATTTCAAGGCGGGACGGTTTGATGTGCTGATAGGTGTGAACCTGCTCCGCGAAGGTCTCGACATCCCGGGCGTGTCTCTTGTGGCGATACTTGATGCAGACAAGGAGGGGCTCTTCAGAAATATAACTTCGCTTATCCAGACGGCGGGCCGTGCTGCACGTAATGTCAACGGCAAGGTCATCTTCTATGCCGACACCATCTCGAAGTCTATGCAGCAGACAATAGATGAGACAGAACGGCGCCGCGCCATCCAGATGGCATACAACAAAGAGCACGGCATAACCCCTCATCAGGTAGGAGCCAGCCAGGGCGCTTCCGTCACGGACATCTATGCACAGCAGAGGGATGCCGAACCGCTTGGACAGGACCCTGTGGTTCAAGCTATGGGCCGCGCCCAGATAGAGGCTATGATCATAGCCTCACGCAAGAAGATGGAAGATGCTGCCGCCGGGCTTGACTTCCTTGCAGCGGCGCGCTACCGCGATGAAATGAATGCATTGAAACAGATATTGGAGACGAAATAATTATGGAAGAGGTATTGAAAGAGATCTGTAAGGATTACAGTAGTGAGGAGACTGCCATAGTTATGGCTGCATACGAGCTTGCCCGGAAGGCGCTTGATGGAAAGACGCGCAGCAACAACCGCCCTTTCCTAGAGCATCCTGTGGGTGTTGCACGCATTGTGGGCTGTGAGATAGCCCTTGATGCCGAGTCGGTTGCAGCGGTGTTCCTGCACGAAGCCAGCCGCGAAGACCCTGCTATAATTGAAAGTTATACTGCCGACGCAAAGGTGGTGGCTCTTGCAGAATCTCTCAACAGGATATCGCAGATCAAGCCGCGCGACACAAACCTCGAGGCCGACCGATACCGCAAGCTCATCGCCTCTTATTCGACCGATCCGCGAGTCTTCATCATCAAGCTGGCAGACAGGCTGGAGGTCATGCGTTCGCTGAGCATCTTCAGCAAGAGCGACCAGGCGCGCAAGAATGCAGAGACTATGCTGCTCTACATCCCCCTTGCACACCAGGCCGGCCTGTACTACATAAAGAGCGAGCTGGAGGACCTGTGGCTGAAATATGCCGAGCCGGAAAGTTACCGCGCCATAACAAACTACCTGAAGGCTACCGAGACCGACCGCAACAGCCTTGTAGAGTCGTTTATCAAGCCTCTGGAAGGTGCAATCACCGCCAAGGGAATAAAATATCACCTGAAGGCACGCACAAAGAGCGCCTATTCAATCTGGAGGAAGATGCTTGCACAGCATATCCCCATCAACGAAGTGTACGACGTCTTCGCCATCCGCTTCATAATAGATGTTCCGCCCGAGAAGGAGATAGCCACCTGCTGGGATGTATTTGCCACTGTGACAGAGAAATACCCGCAGGATCCGCGCCGTCTGCGCCAGTGGTTGGAAAGACCCAAGCCGAACGGATATCAGTCGCTCCACTGCACGGTGCAGGTGGATGGGCGCCAGTGGGTCGAGGTGCAGATACGCAGTGAGAGGATGGACTATGAGGCCGAGCTGGGAGGCGCGTCGCACTGGTCGTACAAGGGTGTGAAGAAAGACGCCGTGATAGGTGACTGGCTGGCAAAGGTGCGGAGCATGATGGAGTCTCCCGACCACTCTGGTTATGAGCAGGTCGACAGTTCGATGCTGTCGCAGGATATCTTCGTGTTCACTCCCGACGGTGAGCTCAGGCAGCTCAGGGCCGGTGCCACTGTGCTGGACTTTGCATTCGATATCCATTCGAATGTGGGTCTGAAATGCTCCGGCGGCCGCATCAACGGCAAGATGGCTTCAATAAAGGACCTTCTGAAGACTGGTGATACGGTCGAGATCATAACCTCGAAGAACCAGCAGCCAAGCGAGGGGTGGCTCAACTTTGTGGTGACAAGCAAGGCCCGCAGCAAGATCAAGCAGAAGCTGGCGCAGCGCGAGAATGCGCTTGCAGCATCGGGCAAGGAGATTCTTGAACGCAGGCTCAAGAACTGGAAGATAATCCTCAGGGACGAGGACCTGAGTCAGCTGATAAAGAAATACAAGTTCAGGACTGCCAACGAGTTCTTCAGTGCTGTGGGCGAGGAGAAGGTGGACCTGGCCGAGATAAAGCTGTTCCTGCAGCCGAAAGAAACGGTTGAGGAGAAGCCAGAGGTGCCTGAGGCAGAGACGGCCGCGAAGCACCGTGAGCAGGCGGGGAAGGGCGACTATCTGGAAATCGGCGGCAAGGGAGAGCTTACCGGAGTCGCTTACAAGATGGCGAAATGCTGTAATCCCGTGTATGGCGACGATGTGTTCGGATTTGTAACAGTATCTTCCGGCATCAAGATCCACAGGATGTCGTGCCCTAACGCGGCGCGTCTGCTGGACAGCTATCCGCACAGGATACAGAAGGTGCGCTGGCGCAAGTATGTAGACACTTCTGCGTTCCAGGTTGATCTGAAGGTAACCACAGATGAGGAGAGCACCGTAAACGATGTCATCTCAACCATAAGCGGTTTCCACGCCCTGGTGCGCAAGTTGAATGTGGGCGAGCGCAACAAGAAAGGTGAAATAGAGATAACAACCACGATATTTGTAAACAACAATCTCACTCTTGACAAGATCCTGGCAACTCTGAAGAAAAACAAGTATGTCAGGAATGTCTCAAGGAACTAGCTGATATGCAGGACAACGGCACTATATTCATCAAAGGGGCAAGGGCCAACAACCTCAAGAACATCGACGTGGAGATTCCGCGCGGGAAGATTGTTGTGGTCACCGGTATTTCCGGTTCCGGCAAGTCGTCGCTGGCTTTCGACACACTGTATGCCGAAGGACACCGCCGTTTTGCAGAGAGCCTTTCATCCTTTGCCCGCCAGTTCCTGGGCCGTGTGCCGAAACCGGCTGTTGACTACATACTTGGAATACCGCCTGCAATTGCTGTGGAGCAGAAAGTGAGCACTGCCTCTTCGCGCTCTACAATCGCCACATCCACAGAGATTTACAATTACCTGCGCCTGCTTTATGCAAAGATAGGAAGGACTTTCTCTCCTGTGACAGGGCAGGAGGTTGTGTGTGACAGCGAGAAGAGTGTGCTGGAGTTTCTGCAGAGCCTGCCGGAGGGCGGCTTCGTGCTGGTTGCGGCAGAGCTGGACCTCACTCCCGATGAAATGACAGAGCGTTTCATAGGCCTTAAAGAGCAGGGCTATACCCGGGTTGTGGCTGTGGAAAGCGGACAGGTCTTCAAGATAGACGACCTGCTCTCCCGTAAGGAAAAGCCTGCCGACGGCAGCACGCTTGCCCTTCTGATAGACCGCATAAGGCTGGAAGATGTGCATTCCGACGAATTCTGCACCCGCGCCCTCGATTCGCTCAAGACTGCCTTCGAAGAAGGGGAGGGAGTTGTGTATGCGGGCGTGCAGGAAGAGATGAGGCGGTTCTCCGCTCTTTTCGAGGCCGACGGGATTGTGTTTGAAAAGCCTGACGAGAACCTTTTCAGTTTCAACAGCCCGCTGGGAGCATGCCCGGTGTGTGGCGGATACGGCCGTGTGATAGGCATAGACGAGGCCCTTGTGGTGCCTAATCCCACCCTCAGTGTGTATGACGGTGCGATTGCCTGCTGGAGAGGCGAACTGATGAAGTATTTCAAGGATGAGCTTATCAACAATGCATATAAGTTCGACTTCCCTATCTTCAAGCCTTACAACGAGCTTTCCGATGAGGAACGTGCCCTGCTTTGGAGCGGCAACGAATACTTCACCGGCATAGACGGCTTCTTCAACTGGGTTGACAAGAACAAATACAAGATACAGTTCCGCTACCTGCAGAGCCGCTATTGCGGCAAGACGGTCTGCCGTGAATGCGGCGGGTCGCGCCTGCGCAGAGAGGCCCTGTATGTGAAGGTGGGTGGAAAGAACATTGCCGAACTGATGGCGATGCAGATAGGCGACCTTACGCATTTCTTCGACACTCTGGAACTTGACGAAAGAGAGAAGGAGCTTGTGAAACTGCCTCTGCAGGAGATAAAGGACCGCCTCGGATACATAGTGGGTGTGGGGCTCGGCTACCTCACCCTCAACCGCGCGTCCAGCACCTTGAGCGGCGGAGAGAGCCAACGCATTAACCTTGTGAAGGTAATCGGCAACAACCTGGTGGGGTCGATGTATGTGCTTGACGAGCCCAGCATAGGGCTGCACAGCCGCGATACAAAAAGGTTGATAGAGGTGATGAAGCGGCTGCGTGACCTGGGCAACACCGTGGTTGTGGTGGAGCACGACCGCGAAATAATAGAGGCGGCTGATTATCTGATAGATATCGGGCCGCGTGCCGGCAGTTTCGGCGGCGAGGTGGTGTATCAGGGCAGCCCGAAGGTATATCTGGATCCAGATTTTGACTGGGAGTCCAACAAATCTCTTACCCTCGAGTATCTGGCCGGCCGCCGCAAGGGCTACCTTCCGGCAGTGAAGAACACCCCCAGATATTTCATCGAAGTCAAGGGGGCCTGCCAGAACAACCTCAGGAACATCGATGTGAAGTTCCCGTTGAGGTGCCTTGTGGCAGTGACTGGAGTGAGCGGCAGCGGCAAGTCGTCGCTGGTGGGTGATATCCTTTATCCGGCGCTCAACCGCCATATCAACATGCTGGGCGAGACTCCCGGTGCGTTTCACGGCATAGAGGGTGACTTGAAGAAAATCACCGCCGTCGAATATGTAGACCAGAATCCGATAGGGAAGAGCAGCCGTTCGAACCCTGTGACATATCTCAAGGTATATGACGACATCCGCAAGCTTTTCTCTGAACAGCCATACGCAAAGATGAACGGCTACGGCCACAGCTGCTTCTCGTTCAACATCGACGGCGGCCGCTGCCCTGAATGCCAGGGAGAGGGCGTGGTAAGGGTAGAGATGCAGTTCATGGCCGATGTCACAATGACCTGCGAATCGTGCGGAGGAAAGCGTTTCCTGCCTGATATCCTGGAAGTCCGCTATTGCGACAAGAACATCTGCGAGGTGCTTGACATGAGTGTGGCAGAGGCTGTCGAATTCTTCGGTTCGAAAGATGACGCCACGGCAAAACGCATCGCCCTGAAGCTGCAGCCGCTTGTAGATGTGGGCCTTTCATATCTTAAGCTGGGGCAGAGCAGCAGCACCCTGAGCGGTGGCGAGAGCCAGCGCATCAAGCTTGCTTCATTCCTGGGCAAGGACAATGCATCCGGATCGATACTCTTCATTTTCGACGAGCCCACCACAGGACTGCATTTCTACGACATAGAGAAACTGCTTAAATCCTTTGCTGCGCTGATAGCGCGCGGCCACTCGATAAT
>JAGHVP010000154.1 GCA_018064305.1 Candidatus Equibacterium intestinale
CTACACTGTACTCAGCACCCTTAGACTCATCATGCCAGAGGTAAGCCTTCATTTCAACGAGGTCTACACAACCCTTGAAAGTTTCCTCAGCACCGATAGGGAGCTGCATTGCAACTGAGTTAGCGCCGAGCATATCGTGCATCTGCTGTACTACTTCGAGGAAGTTAGCACCCGAGCGGTCCATCTTGTTAACGTAACCGATACGTGGTACATTGTACTTCTCAGCCTGACGCCATACTGTCTCAGACTGTGGCTCAACACCACCTACTGCACAGAATGTAGCGATAGCACCATCGAGGATACGGAGTGAACGCTCAACCTCAACCGTAAAGTCAACGTGACCCGGAGTATCGATCAAGTTGAACTTATATTTCTCACCCTTGAAGTTCCAGAAGCAAGTAGTAGCTGCAGAAGTAATAGTGATACCGCGCTCCTGCTCCTGAACCATCCAGTCCATTGTGGCTGCTCCATCGTGCACTTCGCCGATCTTGTGAGTTTTTCCTGTATAGTACAGGATACGCTCGCTGGTCGTCGTCTTGCCGGCATCGATGTGAGCCATGATACCGATGTTTCTAGTATATTTAAGGTCTCTTGCCATTTGACTTTCAGTACCCTTTCTCTTAACTCAGTCGGATTAGAAACGGAAATGAGCGAATGCTTTGTTGGCCTCGGCCATCTTGTGCATATCCTCTTTTCTCTTGAACGCTGCACCTTCGCAGTTATAAGCTGCCATGATTTCAGCACACAACTTTTCGGCCATTGAGTGACCAGAACGCTTACGGGCGTAGAGTACCATATTCTTCATACTGATGGAGATTTTGCGCTCGGGTCTAACCTCTGTAGGAACCTGGAAGTTAGCACCACCGATACGGCGGCTCTTTACCTCGACCTGGGGAGTGATGTTCTCCAGCGCCTTCTTCCAAATTTCTATAGGAGCCTGCTCAGAATCTTTCATCTTCTCGCCTACCATATCAATGGCATCGTAAAAAATTGAATAAGCGATACTCTTCTTCCCCTGTAACATAAGGTTGTTGACGAAACGTGTAACCATCACGTCGTTGAACTTAGGATCAGGAAGTAGAATCCTCTTTTTAGGCTTCGTTTTTCTCATTTTTCAATTAGTTAATTAGATAATAAAACAGATAGATTACTTCTTAGCTTTCTTGGGACGTTTAGCGCCATAGAGAGAACGACTCTGAGTGCGGCCCTCTACACCTGCTGTATCCAAGGCACCTCTAAGAATGTGGTAACGAACACCAGGAAGGTCTTTTACACGACCGCCACGAACAAGCACGATGCTGTGCTCCTGGAGGTTGTGGCCCTCACCGGGGATGTATGCATTGACCTCTTTCTGATTGGTGAGACGTACACGTGCAACCTTACGCATTGCTGAGTTAGGTTTCTTGGGAGTTGTTGTGTAAACACGTACGCATACACCACGTCTCTGAGGACATGCATCAAGCGCGCGAGATTTGCTTTTCTCTACGATAACCTCGCGACCTTTGCGAACTAATTGTTGAATTGTTGGCATAAATAGTTGTTAATCTTTTATTTATGTTAAATAACCGCTTTTTGCGGGGCTGCAAAGATAGACATTTTTTCAAGAATATCAACACGTTTTGCACAAAAATGTGCGAAGAATGACGATTTGAGCCGGCAGGCCCTATTCGAAGAGATATATGCGGTCGCTGCGGCGCAGTTTCTCCGCCACCGGAATCGAGCACAGCTCGCCCTTGGACGCTGTCTGCACCGGCTTGAGGTCTACCCTTATCTCGGGAATCTCGAATTCCACCACGCCTGTCGAAGGTCCTGAAATGATTACAGGGTCGCCCACCGACAGAGAGCCTGTCTCGATGAGCACCTCGGCCACTCCGATCTTGTCGAAGTAATTGGTGATCTTGCCGATATATTTCTTTGTACGTGTTGCCTTGTTGCCGTAGATCTCGCTCCACTCTCCCAGACGGGCGCCCTGGTAATATCCGTCCCAGAAACCGCGGTTGAACACCGTCACGCCTGCCTCTATGATCTTGTCCATGAACTCGATGGTGCAGAGGTCCTTGGGCGACATTATGTATTTGTTGTCGACCAGAAGCTGGTTGCCGGTCTCGAGGTCGGTGACTTCATAGCCGCGGCGGCAGATCTGGTAGCACGAGCCGCGGTTGGCAGATGCACCGTATTCATGCAGCGAGAGGTAGCACTTGCCTGAAACTGCCATGCACAGGGCGCCGTGGCAGAACATCTCTATCTCCAGCAGGCGGCCTGAAGGGCCTTTGATATTGTCTCTTAAGATTATCTCATGGATTTCCCTGACCTGGACAAGGGTGAGCTCGCGGGCCAGCACAATCACATCGGCGAACTGGGCGTAGAAGCGCAGGCTTTCGCTGTTGGAGATGCTGAGCTGGGTGGAGATATGCACCTCGATGCCCAGGCTGCGCGCATACGCGATGGCTGCCATGTCAGACGCGATGACTGCCGAAACACCTGCTTTCTCCGCGGCCTGCAGCGCCTCGCGCATAGGTCCGAGGTCTTCGTTGTAAAGGGTGATATTGAGGGTGAGGTACGGCTTGATGCCGTTTGCGCGGCAGATGTCACACACTTCCTGAAGGTCTTCAGCCGCAAAGTTGTTGGCTGAATGTGAGCGCATGTTGAGATTGCCGATGCCGAAATATACCGAATCGGCACCGCCCTGGATGGCTGCGTGAAGGCACTCGAAATTGCCCGCGGGGGCCATTATCTCTAACTTCTGCATATCTTATCCCTCCCTGTGGACCAGTTCTGCCGCAAACTCTTTCAGGCGCGTGATCTGCTCTGCGCTGAACCCTTTGCCCTCGAGGGCCGCCATGGCCTTCCTGTGGTATTCTTCTATGGATGCTATGGCCGCCGTGCGCACACCAAGCATCTGGTACATCTCTTTCATGGCCTCTATCTTCTTCGCGGCCTCATCCTCACCCATCGCAAGGATGCGGTCAAGCTCTGCACGCTGACCGTGGTCGGCCACGCGGAACGACTCTACAAGCAGCCAGGTCTTCTTGTTGTTGCGGATGTCGCCGCCGATCTTCTTCCCGAAGACACTTGCATTGCCGAATGTGTCGAGATAGTCATCGGTGATCTGGAACGCCAGACCAAGCTGGTATGCATAGTTGTAGAGAGCCTCTGTCTGCTCGTCGGAAGCACCGGCTATTATTGCACCGAGCCCCACGCTGCATGCAATCAGCACAGCGGTCTTGAGGCCGATCATATTCATGTAGTCGTCCATCGTGATGAACGGTATGTCCTCGAACTCCATGTCGTACTGCTGCCCTTCGCACACCTTCGCGGCTGTGTCTGAGAACATCTCCAGCACACGGTCGCGGCGGCTGCCGTTGTAGTGCGCCAGATACTGGTATGCCATGATGCTCATCACATCGCCGGAAAGTATCGCCACATTCTCGTTCCACTTCTTATACACCGTAAGCTGTCCGCGGCGCGTGTCTGCACAGTCCATTATGTCGTCGTGCAGGAGGGTGAAGTTGTGGAATATCTCCAGCGCCACCGCAGGACCCAGGATATTCTCGTCGATATTGTCGCTGAACAGGTTGAACGCAGTGAGGCACAGACGCGGACGGAGGCGCTTCCCGCCTATCGACATCATATACTCGAGAGGTTCGTAGAGCCCCCTGGGCTCACGGTTGAAATCGATGCGGCAGATGCTGCGGAAGATTATGTTGTCAAGTTCTGTGCGTGAATACATGGTCCGGATGGTTTTGAATGCAAAGATACAGCAAATATCGGGTTATCATTCATTTTTTGGCGCACATTTCCGGCAGATATACACAACCGGTGTGCCCAGCAGGCTCAGCACAGTGTAGATGATGAAGCTTGAGAGCATTATCTGCCAGATGGTGCTCCATTCATACATCCCTCCGAACGCGAGCAGTGTATAAAGCACGGTGTTGATGGCCTGCGAGATGATGGTGGAGAAGTTGTTCCTCAGCCAGAGGTGGCTCTCGCGGCGCCCGCTGCGCGCTGCAGTGAAATCCCAGCAGCGCTGGTAAAGCCACACGTCCAGCAGCTGCGACACGGCATATACCGAAAGTGATGCCAGCATCAGGCGCGGCGTGATGCTGAATATGGTGCGCACGGCAGGCATCGCCCAGTCGCTTTCCGCAGGGATGTAGTGCGTCCAGACAAGGGTGAGCAGCAGGAAGAAGGCCGAGGCGCAGAGCGACATCAGCACAGAGCGCTGTGCTTCTTTCTTACCATAGATCTCACTTATCACATCCGAAATTATGAAGGTGGCGGCAAATAGCACGTTGCCGAGGGTCTGCTCTATGCCGAAAGCCCTGATAATCACCACTACTTCGATATTGGCAAGGACCGTCAGCAGCACATTTGCCGCGAAAAGCCCTGTCTTCCCCGCGAACCTGCAGGAAAGCACCACCAGCGCAAAGGCCAGCAGCAGGGTAACCAGAAGCAGCAGCACGTTTGTCATGACGGATAATGATGATAACAGATGCAAAAATACACTATCTTTGCGGTAAAAGAAACACCGCCATGAAAATAGTTTTTGCAACAGGCAACCGCAATAAAGTGACAGAAGCCGCAGAAGCACTCGGAAGCAGCTTCGAGATTGTGACACCGGCCGAACTGGGGTTCGACGGAGAGATTCCAGAGACCCACGAGACCATTCCCGAAAACGCAGAGGAGAAAGCCCGGTTCATCTGGGACAAGTTCCACCTCAACTGCTTTGCAGACGACACCGGACTGGAGGTGGACGTGCTCGACGGCGCGCCGGGAGTGTACAGCGCCCGCTATGCCGGAGAACCCAAGGATCCTGTGCAGAATGTAATCAAGCTGCTGGCCGAACTCAAGCATGTTCCGTACGAAGAGCGCACCGCCCGCTTCCGCTGCTGCGTGGCCCTGATGATCGACGGCCGTCTGGAGATGTTCGAAGGGACCTGCGAAGGGCACATCGCCCTCGAGCCCATGGGCCAGCTGGGGTTCGGATACGACCCGGTCTTCATTCCCGAAGGGATGGAAAAGACCATGGCCATGCTTACGATAGATGAGAAGAATGCCATATCACACCGAGGCAAAGCGATAAGACTCCTCTCATGCCGGCTCAACGAGATTCAAGGATAATAGTCCTTCACCTTACAAAATACGGTGACAGTTCGCTGGTGGTCCACGCCCTGGATGCAGAGCGCGGCCGCACCGGCTTTTTCCTGCGCGGTGCCGGAAAGGGGAAGGTGGCGCTCAATCACTTCCAGAGCCTGGGCATCCTCGATATCCAGACCGTTTCCGGCAAAGGGGAGATGGAATATATAAAAGAGTATGAAAGCGCGCACCAGCTTGCCGGGATCAAGACCAACCCTTACAAGAGCGCCATTGCCATGTTTGTGGGAGAGCTGCTCTACCGCTGCATAGGCGACGGTGCGGTGGATGCCGAGATGTTCTCGTTCCTGGAGAATGAGATCCTGAGGCTGGAGCACGAGGAAGGGAGCATTGCCAACTACCACCTCTGCTTCATGGTGCGGCTCTGCGGCATGCTGGGCTTCCGCCCGAAAGACAACTGGAGCCCCGCCACGCCCCTATTCCTGCCGGCCGCGGCCGAGTTCATCCCCTTTTCAGACTATATCTCGACCTTCTCTGCCGAAGAGTCGCTGCTGCTGCACAGGATACTTTCGCTGCCCGTGGAGGAAGCCATGCAGCTGAAGCTCAACCGTGAGCAGCGCCAGGCATTCGCACAAAAGATGGCAGAATATCTATCCTGCCATCTTTCAATCAACCTCAAGCTCAAATCACTTGCCGTTCTTCACGACATCTTCTGACGGAGCGGGGGCTTCCCAGACAAGCTCGTAGTCTATCTGCTTCTGCTCGAGCGAAGCGCGCACCACGCGTACCTTCACGGGGTCGCCGAGGGTGATGACTCTGCCGGAGGTCTTGCCCACAATCTGATATTTCTCTTCGTCGAATGTGAAGTAGTCCTCTGCTATGCCGCGGAGCGACACCATGCCTTCAACCTTGGTGGGCTCGATCTCTACATACATCCCCCACTCTGTGAGGCCGCTGACAGTACCGTCGAAGATCTGTCCGATCTTGTCCTGCATGAACTCGGTGAGCTTGTATCTGGTGCTGGCGCGCTCGGCGTCGGCTGCTATCTGCTCGCGGGCCGATGAATATTCGCACCAGGTCTGGTAGAGCCCCTTGTCGGGCATCTTATCCAGCTTCTTACCGTCGTAGTAGCACTCGAGATACTGCGCCAGCAGACGGTGGCTCATCATGTCGGGATAGCGGCGGATGGGCGATGTGAAGTGGGTGTAGTAGGGGAACGCAAGACCGTAGTGGCCTACGTTGTCGGTGGAGTAGCAGGCGCGGGCCATCGAGCGCAGGGCCAGCATCTCTATGGCATTCTCCTGCGGCTTGCCCTTGATGTCCTTGAGCAGGGTGTTCAGGCTCTTGGATACCTGCTTCACGTTTTCTGTGGGACCCATCTGGTAGCCGAAATTCTTTGCGAAGGTGCGCAGGCTGCCCAGCTTGTCGGCATTGGGGGCCTCGTGGATACGGTATACGAAGGTGGGCTCCTTGTAGCCGCATTTCTTTGTAACCAGTTCTGCCACAGAACGGTTTGCCAGCAGCATGAACTCTTCTATGAGGAAGTTGCTCTCTTTGCTTATCTTCTGATATACATTCACTGGCTTGCCGTTTTCGTCTATCTCCACCTTCATCTCGGGGCGTTCGAAGTTGATGGCACCCTTGTCGAAGCGTTTCTTGCGGAGGATGGTGGCCAGGTTGTGTATGGTGAGGATCTCTTCTGCAAGAGGGCCTTCCTTTGTCTCGATTATCTGCTGCGCCTGCTCGTAGTCGAAGCGGTAGTCCGACTTTATCACGGTGCGGCCGTACCAGCTGTCAACCACATTTGCCTTGTCGTCCATCTCGAACACTGCCGAGAAGCAGAGCTTTTCCTCGCCGGGACGCAGCGAGCAGAGCTTGTTGGAGAGGTTTTCTGGAAGCATGGGGATGGTGCGGTCTACCAGATACACCGATGTGGCGCGGTTGTAGGCCTCTTTGTCCACCACATCACCGGGCTTCACGTAGAATGTGACGTCGGCGATATGGACACCCACCTCCACATGCCCGTTGTCGAGCTTCATGAACGACAGTGCGTCGTCGAAGTCCTTGGCATCAGTAGGGTCTATGGTGAATGTGGTGATGTTGCGGAAATCGCGGCGGCGCGCAATCTCGGCCTTGGTTATCTTGTCGGAAATCTTGTCGGCCGCAGCCTCGACCTCGGGCTCGAAGCGGTACGGCAGGCCATATTCAGCCAGGATGGCATGCATCTCGGTGGTGTTCTCACCTGGTGCGCCCAGCACATCCACAATCTTTCCAATGGGTTCCATGCTCTTGCGCGGCCAGTCGGTGACAAGCACCGCCACCTTCACGCCGTCGGCCGCCTTGATACCTCCGATAGTGGGCAGCTCGTCTAGGCTCTGGATGGGGATTCTGACATCATACGGCATGCGGGGGCTCTCAACAATGGCCCACACCTGCAGGCCGCGGACAGTAAGCACACCGATATGCGGCTTGGCAGAGCGCTCCACGATATACGTGACCTCGCCTTCCTTGCGGCCGCCTGTCTTCTTCTTGGAAACCGCCACCTTCACGGTATCACCGTTGAGGGCACCGCGGAGATGTGATGCACGCACGAAAATATCTTCTTCCATCCCCTCCACAACCACAAATCCGTAGCCTTCACGGGTGAGGCTCACCACACCTTTCAGCTCTTCTATGCTCTTGCTGCGGCGGCCTTTGGTACTCTGGCGGACGGGTGAAGACTTTTTTCTTGAAAACTGCTCTTTAGTATTCTTTTTTTTGGACATTTTGGACTAACTTTGCTTGTTGAAGAATTAATGATTACAAATTTAAAAAAATATGAATAAAAAAGTACTATTAATGATTCTTGACGGCTGGGGAGAAGGAAAAAGTGACCACAGCAACGCCATTTACACTCAGGGCCAGCCCCATATCGACGCACTGCGCGCCGCATACCCTCACTCTCACCTCGATGCCTGCGGAGAAGATGTAGGTCTTCCCGAAGGCCAGATGGGCAACAGCGAGGTGGGCCACCTCAACATCGGCGGCGGCCGTATCGTATATCAGGACCTCGTAAAGATAAACATGGCATGCAGGCAGCACAAACTGCTTGAAAACAAAGAGATAGCAGACTGCTACGAATATGTTAAGAAGAGCGGCAAGGCCCTCCATTTCATGGGTCTCTGCAGCCACGGCGGCGTACACAGCTCACTCAACCACCTGTATGAATTCCTTGCAGTAGCTGCAAGTGAGGGCATCAGCAAGGTATACGTACACTGCCTCATGGACGGCCGCGACTGCGACCCCCGCAGCGGAAAAGGCTTCGTAGAGGAGCTCGAGCAGAAGATGGCACAGACCACAGGACGCATTGCATCCGTAATCGGCCGCTACTATACAATGGACCGCGACAAACGCTGGGAGCGTGTGAAAGAGGGCTATGACCTCATCGTCGAGGGCAAAGGCACAAAGGCAGTGAGCGCCACCGCAGCCATCCAGGCATCGTACGACGAAGGCGTCACCGACGAATTCATCAAACCCATCTGCATCGTAGGTGCCGACGGTCAGCCTGTAGGAACCATCCAGGAGGGCGACGCAGTGATCTTCTACAACTTCCGCAACGACCGCGCACGTGAGATCACCACAGTCCTCACACAGCAGGATATGCCCGAGGCAGGAATGCACACCATCCCCCTCTACTACTGCTGCCTCACCCCTTACGACAACAACTTCAAAGGGCTGCACATCCTCTTCGACAAAGAGAACGTCCAGAACACCATCGGTGAAGTGGTTGCCAAATCAGGCCACTCACAGCTCCGCATTGCCGAGACAGAGAAATACGCACACGTCACATTCTTCTTCAACGGAGGCCGCGAGGCACCGTTCGAGAACGAAGACCGCATCCTCATCAACTCACCCAAGGTTGCAACATACGACCTCATGCCCGAGATGAGCGCCCCCGCAGTGGCCGACGCCCTCATCGAAGACCTCAAGACAGGAAAGCATGACATGGTCATCCTCAACTTCGCAAACGGCGACATGGTGGGCCACACCGGTGTCTACAAGGCAATCTGCAAGGCAGTCGAGACCATCGACCGCCTCACAGGCAAAGTGGTGGAGGTTGCCCGCGAAAACGGCTGCAGCGTGCTTATCATAGCCGACCACGGCAACGCCGACAACGCAGTGAACCCCGACGGCAGCCCCAACACCGCCCACTCACTCAACAAAGTGCAGTTCATCGTGGTTGACGACGACGTGAAAGAGGTTTCAGACGGACGTCTGGCCGACATCGCACCCACCATCCTGAAGCTGATGGGAATCCCTCAGCCCACAGAGATGACAGGCGTACCTTTGATTTTCTAACTTATTGATTATAAGTTACTTTTATGGGATTCGTACATCTGCATGTCCACACGCAGTACTCCATCCTTGACGGTGCTGCGCCGATAAAGAAACTCTTTGCCGCCGCCGATGCCGACGGTCAGGTGGCCCTTGCCATCACCGACCACGGCAACATGTACGGCGTGAAGGAGTTCTTCAAGCATGCAAAGAGTTTCCCGAATGTAAAGCCCATAATAGGTGAAGAGTTCTACGTCTCCCCTAACAACGACCGTTTCCTGAGAGACAACCCCGAGGAGCGCCGCCCCCACCACCTCATCCTTCTTGCAAAGAACAAGAACGGCTACAAGAACCTGGTGAAGCTCAGCTCCTACGCATTCATAGAAGGCAACTACCAGCGCCCCAAGATAGACCGCAAGGTGCTGGAGCAGTATCATGAAGACCTCATCTGCAGCTCGGCCTGCCTTGCAGGAGAGATTCCGCGCGCCATCTACGCACAGGACATCGACAAGGCACGCGAGGCGATAGAGTGGTACCACAATCTTTTCGGCGACGATTTCTACCTGGAGGTGCAGCGCCACCCCACCCAGGTTCCCAATGCCGACAAGAAAGTGTTCATGATGCAGCAGGTGGTGAACGAAAAGATATTCGAACTGGCCGAGGAATACGGCATAAAGACCATCGCCACCAACGATGTCCATTTCGTGAAAGCCGAAGATGCCGTGGCTCACGACCACCTCATCTGCCTCACCTTCAACAACGACTACGACGACCCCGACCGCGTGCACTACACGCAGCAGGTGTATCTGAAGAGCCAGGAGGAGATGGCCGAGCTGTTCAAGGACCACCCAGAATCGGTAAGCAACACCCTCGAGATTGTAGACAAGATAGAGACCTACAAGATAGACTCAGACCCTATCCTGCCCAAGTTCGAGCTTCCCAGGGAGTTTACCGACGAGATAGACACATATCTCGATAAATACAAGGATATCATCGACGCCGGGCGCTGCGACAAGAAAGGCAACGACCGAGGAGTAGAGTTCACCTGGTCTGTGGCATATCTCTGCGAGCTTACATACCGCGGTGCGCGTATGCGTTACGGCGACACCCTCAACGAAGAGCAGAGCCAGCGCATAGAATTCGAGCTGAAGACCATCTGCATGATGGGATTCCCCGACTACTTCCTGATTGTGTCAGACTTCATACAGGCATCCCGCGACATGGGCACATGGGTGGGTCCCGGGCGTGGAAGCGCAGCCGGCTCGGTTGTGGCTTACTGCCTGCACATCACCAACATCGACCCCCTCAAGTACGACCTTCTGTTCGAGCGTTTCCTCAATCCCGACCGAATCTCCATGCCTGATATCGACATCGACTTCGACGATGACGGCCGCGGAGAGGTCTACCACTATGTAGAGCGCAAATACGGCAAGGACCACATCTCCCATGTTGTGACTTTCGGCACAATGGCCACAAAGGGTGCGCTGAAGGATATCGCCCGCATCCGCAAGGTAGACCTGGCAGTGAGCAACAGCCTCACCAAGATGGTCCCCGAGCGTGACTGGGAAGACGAGCAGAAAGACGAGGATGGCAACAAGCTCGAGCCCAAGAAGGTGAAGGTCTCTATCAAGGAGTGCCTCAAGCGCGTCCCCGAATTCAAGGAGGCCTACGACAACGGCGGCGAGCTGCTGCAGCAGACCATCGACTATGCGGCAGAGCTGGAGGGCAGCATCCGCCAGACAGGAGTCCACGCCTGCGCCACCATCATCGGCCGCGACGACCTCACCAACTTCATCCCCCTCTGCACCGTAAAGGACAAAGACGGCAAGACCGACCTGCTGGTAAGCCAGTACGCCGGATCGTATATAGAGGATGTAGGTATGCTGAAGATGGACTTCCTGGGCTTGAGCACCCTCTCCATCCAGAAAGAGTGCCTCAAGAACATCAAGCTCACCCACGGCATAGACATAGACATCGAGGCCATCCCCATCGATGACAAGAAGACATACGAGCTTTTCGGACGCGGCGACACAGTGGCCGTGTTCCAGTTCGAGTCGGAAGGGATGCAGAAATGGCTCCGCGACCTCCAGCCCGACAAGTTCGAAGACCTGATTGCGATGAACGCCCTGTACCGTCCGGGTCCTATGGACTTCATCCCCACATACGTAAGGCGCAAACACGGCGAAGAGAAGATTGTCTACGACCTCGCCCCCATGGAGGGAATCCTGAAGGATACCTACGGAGTGACTGTGTACCAGGAGCAGGTGATGCTGCTCAGCCGTGCCCTTGCCAACTTCACCCGAGGCGAGGCCGACACCCTGCGAAAGGCGATGGGTAAGAAAAAGCTGGACGTGCTGATGGGTCTGAAAGAGAAGTTCATGGAGGGGGGAAAGGCCAACGGCCATCCCGAAGAGACTCTCGACATGATATGGAAGCAGTGGTACAAGTTTGCATCATACGCTTTCAACAAGTCGCACGCAACCTGCTATGCCTGGGTGGCATACCAGACAGCATACCTCAAGGCCCACTATCCCGCTGAATTCTATGCGGCCAACATGAGCCGTAACCTCAACGATATCAAAGAGATCACCAAGCTGATGGACGACTGCCGCAAGGCGAAGATCCAGGTGCTGGGTCCCGATGTCAACGAGAGCCTCACAGCATTCTCTGTGAACCACGACGGCAACATCCGTTTCGGTATGGCCGGAGTGAAGGGCGTGGGATCCAATGTTGTCGACGAAATCATCCGTCTCCGCGAAAAGGGAGGCCCATTCACAGACTTCTTCAACTTCATAGAGCGCGTACCCAACAACGTCATCAACCGCAAGGTGCTCGAGTGCCTGGTGAACTCCGGCGCGCTCGACTGCTTCACCGAAGCCACCCGCAGCCAGTACTTCGCACTCACATCAAAGGGAGAGCCTTTCATCGATGCAGTCATCAGCTACGCCAACAAATACCACAACGACACCCTCTCCAGCGCCAACAGCCTCTTCGGAGACATGGTGGAGATGAAACCCATCCGCCCCGACTTCCCCTTCGTGGCTGAGGAAAACAACCTGGAGGTTTTGAAACGGGAGAAAGATGTGGTGGGAATGTACCTCAGCGCCCATCCTCTGGATATATACAGCTTCGAGATAGAGCAGTTCACCACTGGAAATCTGACAAAGCTGAAAGAGGTGGCAGACAGCATCGACACCGATGCCGCCATGGTGCATTCCGGCAAGGCAAAGATCCAGAACACCTGCCTCAACGCGCAGATGACAGTGGTGGGGCTTGTCACCAAATACGATGGAGGCACCACCAAGACAGGCCGCCCCTTCTGCAAGTTCACCGTAGAGGATTTCGACGGATCCTACACCTTCTCGCTCTTCGGCAAGGACTACGAACAGTTCATGCCTTATACAAAAGAGGGCACTCCCCTGCTCATCAACTGCGGAGTCACAAAGCGCTTCGCTCCCAAGGACTCCACCGAACCGCCCCGCTACGAGATGCGCATCAAGGAGATGCACCTGCTGAGCAACCTGAAGGACTCGATGATACAGGAGTTCCACGTGACGCTTCCTATCACCATCCTCACCCCCGGATTCCGCAAGGAGTTTGCAAAAGTCTGCCACAAGTGCAAGGGCAAGGCCCGTCTCTACGCAAGAGTCTACGACGACAAAGAAAAGCTGGATGTGGAGTTCTTCTCACGCAAATACAAGGTGTCGCCCGACCAGGAGCTGCTCGACTTCCTGAAAGAGCACGGCATCAAGTATCACATCTGACGGGCTATTTTACCTCATAGCTTACCAGGAAGGTGTCGTACATTCGCTAGCCAAATGAGTTTTCGTTACCCAAGTGATGAAATTTGACAGAATATTTGCCATCTGTCAAAAAATGCCTATATTTGACAGATGAAGAAAAATCTGTCAATAAATGCAACCCTACGATAGAAACATACCCTATAATGACCTGCCGGCATTGCCTCCTTCTGCTGAATGCTATCGGGACGAAGAACTTTATGCGCTTTTGACCTCCGCCAGCAGGAAACTTGCCGAGCTGAAAGGCATAGCGGCGATGCTTCCGAACCAGTCTATTTTCATTAACACAATAGCTTTGCGCGAAGCTAAAGCAAGTAGTGCCATTGAAAATATTTTTACTACTGATGATGAGCTATATAAAGCTTTGGCATACCAGGAAGATGAAACTGTACAGGGGCCGGCGAAGGAAATACTTCATTATCGGGAAGCTTTGTGGGAAGGCTTCAGGACAATGAGGGAAGAGGGCGGGATAACAGTTGATTCTTTCATAAAGATTTATCGGCGAGTCAAGCAGTCCTATGATGGAATAAGGCCATATCAGGCAGAGACAGTGATAAAGAAACGCGGATGGGGCAGCCTTATAGGGGAAACTGTCTATACTCCTCCCAGAGGTAAGGGTGTGGTTGAAAAGATGTTGTCCGATATGGTTGAATTTATGAACGATGATCAGCGATATCCGATTGATCCTTTGTTAAAGATGGCGATGGCCCATTACCAATTTGAGGCAATCCACCCATTCCGTGACGGTAACGGCAGGACAGGAAGAATTCTTTGTATTCTTTATCTTATTGACAAAGGTCTCCTTGATATGCCGATTTTGTACCTCAGCTCATATATTATTCAAAATAAAGACGACTATTCCTATGC
>JAGHVP010000078.1 GCA_018064305.1 Candidatus Equibacterium intestinale
GTAGGGCTGCCCGACAGCGCTGTGAAAGAGAGCCTTATGCGGGTGGTCACCGCCCTCAGAAGCTATGGCTACATCATCCCAGGCAAGAAGGTGGTGATAAAGCTGGCGCCGGCCGACATCCGCAAGGAGGGCTCTTCGTTCGACCTGGCAATCGCAGTGTCGCTGCTGTGCGTCATGGAGGTGCTGGATGCAAGCACGCTTGCCGACTTCATAATAATGGGCGAGCTGGCGCTCGACGGGGCAATCAGGAATGTGGCAGGGGCGCTGCCTGTAGCCGACAGCTGCAAGGAGCAGGGGTTCAGGAACTTCATCTTCCCTTATGACTCGGCGCTGGAGGCTGTGGACATAGACGGGGTAAACATATATGCGGTGCGTACCCTGGCCGATGTGATAGATATCCTGAGCCATACGGAAGATGGTTCGGAACATCTCATAAGAAGAGTGGGGCGGGCGGCCGACGAGCCTTCCTACACATTCGATTTCAAGGATGTAAAAGGTCAGGCACATGCCAAACGTGGGCTTGAGATAGCCGCAGCTGGTGCACATAACCTGATCCTTATTGGCAGCCCGGGATGCGGAAAGACCCTTATGGCGGGATGCCTGCCGTCTATCCTGCCGCCCATGAGCAAGCAGGAATCCATCCAGACCAGCAAGATCTATTCGGTGGCGGGCAAGTCGATAGGGCACTGCGGTCTGCTCAGGGAGAGACCTTTCCGGGCACCGCATAACAGTGCCAGCCGCATATCGCTGCTGGGAGGCGGGCAGGATGCCATGCCAGGTGAAATCTCACTTGCCCACAACGGTGTACTCTATCTCGATGAGGTCACACAATTCTCCAAGGGGACCCTGGACCTGCTGAGGCAGCCTCTGGAAGACGGTCACATAGTGATATCAAGATTGAAGTACAGGGTGGACTATCCCTGCGAATTCATGTTCGTCTCTTCGATGAATCCGTGCCCCTGCGGCTATTACGGCGACCCCAGCGGGCGGTGCACATGCTCGCAGAACGCTATTTCCAACTATATGTCGCGGGTGAGCGGCCCTTTGATGGACCGCATAGACATGCATGTGTACGTTGACAGGGTCCCGGCCGACGAGCTTGTGTCCGACTCTCTTGCCGAGCCTTCGGCAGAAATAGCCAGAAGGGTGGCGCAGGCACGTGAAATCCAGCTGGAACGCTTCCGTGACGAGGGTATTTTCACCAACTCTGCCATGAGTGCGTCGCAGATAGCGCGTTTCTGCAGGATAGACGGTGAACTTGCCGGATTCATGAACAAGATAATAGACAGGCTCCAGCTTTCGGCCCGCGCCTACGGCCGCATCCTGAAACTCTCCCGGACCATTGCAGACCTGGCCGGCAAGAAAGAGATAGACCTTCAATGCGTCTCCGAGGCCATCCAGTTCCGCAACCTCGACCGTTACGATGCCAGGTAGACGGCGGCGACGGCTGTGAGTGCGGCGGTTTCTATGCGGAGGCGGGAGTCTCCCAACGAGATGACCTGCCAGCCGTGCTCGAGTGCCAGGGCTATTTCGTTGCGCGAGAAGTCGCCTTCGGGGCCTATCATTACAGCAAACCTCGAGACTCCTGCCTGCTTCAGCGCCTCACGGATGTGGATCTTCGTGCCGCCCAGAGCCTCTACATCATCGCAGTAGCAGATGTATTTGGCAGTGTCCGGTCCGAAGCCCTGCTTTATGAAGTCAGCAACGCCGGTAAGTCCGTGAAGCTGCGGAACGGCTCCCTTGTGCGACTGTTTCGCGGCAGAAACTATGATTCTCTCGCAGCGTTCGCCCTTGAACACCTTGCGCTCGGAGTAGTCGCCCACAAGAGGGGTGATCTCGTCCACGCCGGTTTCGGTGGCCTTTTCGCAGAACCATTCGAAACGGTCTATGTTCTTGGGCGGCGCAACAGCCATGTGCAGCCAGTAGCTGTGGCTTCCGTATCCTTCTGTGACCGACTTGATGTCATACAAAGTGGCATTGGGGTTGTCGTCTACAATCACGCACTCATACAGGTTACCGCATCCGTCAATCACGTGGATGGTGTCGCCGCAGCGGTGGCGGAGCACTTTCACGCAGTGGTTAGACTCCTGCCTGTCTAGAGTGCTGCTGCCGAGGGCTATGTCGCGGGAGTAGAATAGTTCCATATCAAAATTGTTAGTAAGGGCATGAATCGGTGCGCTTCCATTCGCCCACCTCCATGTCGTGGATGTCGGTGCCGTCTATGTGGAAGCGGAGCGCTGTGCGCACGGAATGAATTCCCTGGAATCCGCACGAGCCGGGGTTGATGTCAAGGATGTTCAGCTTCTGGTCACGCATCACCCTGAGTATGTGGGAGTGCCCGCACACGAAGATGTCGGGCTGGCTGCGGGTGATGAGGTTGAATGCGTTGTAGTCGTATCTGCCGGGAAAGCCTCCGATATGCTTCATGGCCACCTTCACTCCCTCGGCCTCGAACACCTGGGTCTCTGGATAAACCACTCTGACATCGATGCCGTCGCAGTTGCCGTACACACCCACAACCGGCTTGAATCCGGCTATGAGGTCGGCGCAGGCGATGCCTCCGAAGTCTCCGGCATGCCATATCACGTCGACATCCTCCAGAAACCTTCTGGTGGCGTCGTCGAAGATGCCGTGAGTGTCAGATATTACTCCTACAAACATAAGGTGATGGTGCGGTTGGTTTCGTCAACGGGCTCGATGGTCACCTTCAGGGTCTCTTCTGGCAGAAGCTCCTCTATTTTCTCGGGCCACTCTATGAGGCAGAGCTCGTCGCTGTAGAAATATTCGTCAAGCCCTATGTCCACGGCCTCTTTCAGGCTGTTGATGCGGTAGAAGTCGAAGTGGAACACGGGATGTCCGCTTTCTGCGCAATACTCGTTGACAATTGTGAATGTGGGGCTGCACACTGTGTCGGCCACGCCCAACCTGTCGCAGAGCGCCTTGATGAATGTGGTCTTGCCGGCTCCCATGTGGCCGTAGAACGCTATGATAGTGTTATCTCCAATCGCCTCCAGAAACTCTTCTGCAGCAGCGGCGATATTGTCAAGATTGCATTTGATCTCTTTCATGATAACGGTTAAATCTCTTCACAAATAAGTGTGGCGGGTGTGCAGGAAACCACTTTTACCTTTACATAGTCTCCCGGGCGGTGACTGCCGGCGGGGAAGATGCACGCCTTGTTCTGTGAGTTGCGGCCCATAAGGTCGGCTTCTGAGCGCTTTGAAAAGCCCTCTACAAGCACCTCGAACTCCTTGCCCAGGTCGGCGCGGTTGCTTTCGAGTGAAAGCTCGCCCTGCAGCGCGATGATTTGGTTGAGGCGCTCTGTCTTGACCTCGGGCGGCACATCGT
>JAGHVP010000092.1 GCA_018064305.1 Candidatus Equibacterium intestinale
CCGCGGCCTTATAGACAAGTCAATAGCAATCATCGGCAATGATGTCATCCTGCTTTCCGACCTCGAGTCAGAAGTGAAGATGATGCAGGCCAACGGTGAGGCGGTTGACAGGAACGCAAGGTGCAAAGTGCTTGAAAACATGCTGGTTTCCAAGCTGTTCCTCACACAGGCCCGCCTCGACTCGCTGGTAGTGACCGAGGCCCAGGTGTCAGAGCAGGTCGAGAGGCACATGAACGAAGTGCTGTCTGCCCTCGGAGGTGAAAAGGCAACCGAGGAGTATTTCGGAAAACCAATCCACCGTATCAAGCTCGACTGGAACAAAGTATATGAAGAACAGATGCTTATCCAGCAGATGCAGCAGCAGGTCTACACCGACATCCCCAAGCTCACCCCTTCCGATATCAAGAAGTTCTGCGAAGAGACTCCCGAAGAGGACATGCCTATGGTGCCTACCAAATACAAGCTGCGCCAGATAGTGCTCTATCCCGACAAGGAGACAGCCTCGATTGCAGTAAAGGAGAGGCTCCTCGAGCTGCGTGAAAGGGTTATCGCTGGTGAGAAGTTCTCTTCTCTGGCACGTCTCTATTCCCAGGATCCAGGCAGTGCAATCCGCGGCGGTGAGCTCGGTATGCAGCCCAAGAGTATCTACTGGCCCCAGTTCACAGATGCGGCCATGTCACTCAAGGAGGGTCAGGTGTCACAGATAGTAGAGACTCCAGACGGATTCCATATCATACAGATGATAAAGAAAGAAGGCGATATGTTCAATGCGCGCCACATCCTTATCAAGCCCACTTATTCGAATGACGACCGTAACAAGGCGTTCGCCCGTCTTGACAGCATACGCAACTGCATTCTTGACACAACTTATTCATTCGAGGTTGCAGCCTGGAACTATTCAGAGGATTACAAGACCAGGACCAACGACGGCCAGATGGTAGACGAGTACACAGGCAGCGTCAATTTCGAGAAAGACCGTCTGAAACCCAACGACTATGCAATGATAAAGGATATGAAGGTGGGGGATATCTCTGAACCCTTCGAATCCCTTGACAATGAGGGCCGTGGCAACACCATCTACAAAATCATAAAACTCGAGGAGATAATTCCTTCACACGTTGCTTCTTACGAGACTGACTTCGACTCGCTTATCGATATGGCGAATGAGAAGAACGCGATGAAGGCCATCGAGAGCTTTGTCGAAGAGAAAAAGAAAACCACATACGTAAGTATCGATCCGTTGTTCACCGGATGCGAGTTTGTAAATGAAGGCTGGGGCAAATAAATACAGGTACATATTGGCGTTACTTCTCCTTCTCTGCCTGATTCCGTTCGAAAGTTCGGCACAGCAGCGGAAGAAAGAGAGGCAGGACAGTCTTTTGAACCTGCTCAACGCCGAATATGCACGTGTGTTCTCACGTCCCGGCAACCGTGAATACCGCGAGGTCAAAGGCCCCGCCACGTTCCTGCACAACGGTGCGTACGTGTTCTGCGATTCAGCAATCTGGAACCTTACCTTCAACCAGATAGAAGCCTACCAGAATGTAAAGGTGGTGCAGGACAAGACGGTCCTCACATCTGATAATGTTATTTATTACGGCGACGACAACCTCGCCCGTTTCCGCGGCGAGCTTGTGCAGGTGAAGGACAAGGACGGCAACACCCTGCGCACCAGATATCTTGACTACAACACCGAAGACAGTGTGGCGAAGTTCTTCTTCGGAGGAGCCATGAAGACCAGCAAGGGTGAGATAATCGAGGGTGACCGTGGTACGTATGATGCAAAAACTGGAATCTTCCGCTTCGAAGAGAATGTGGAGATGTTCACCGACAGCCTCTTCATCAAGACCAAGAGCCTCGATTACAACTCCGACGAGAGCAAGGCCTATTTTGGAAAGACCACCCACATGTGGAAGAACGACGGCTACCTGTTCGGTGACTACGGATGGTATGCCCAGGATACCGGAGTTGTCTATTTTGACAAGAATGTCTATTTGAACAATCCCGATTATGAGGGATGGTGCGACACGCTCTACTTCTTCCAGCATGAGAACCGCGGCCTGATGTACAAGGACGTCCAGCTGCTGGATTCCCTGCACAACACCTTCTTCGTTTCAGACGGGGCCAAGGTGCAGTTCGACTCAATAAACAACATCTACGCAACTCTCTTCAACGACCCTGCAAGCATCTATGTGGGTGAGAATGAAAATCATGAGGTTGATTCGCTCTTCTGTCGCGCCGACACGATGCAGATGTACACAATCCGTGTATGCGACATAACCGATGAGATGCGCAAGCAGAGCGAAGATGACAAGATGCTTGTCAACTTCGACGCCATTGGTGAGGCCGATCGCAAGGCACAGGAGAAGGTTGCATCCGAAAGGGAAGAGGCTATAAAGAACCTCCCCGAATACAAGGCGTATAAGAAACGTCAGGAAATAAAGGAGAAGGCACGCCAGGACAGCCTGGCCAAGGCTGAGGAACTGCGTGTCAAGGACAGCATCGCGCATGCTGCCGAACTCGATTCTCTGGCCGCACTTGGCATATTGCCGGAACCTGAACCTGATTCTCTGGCCTCTGCCGAAGCTCCGCCGGCAGAAGACGGGCTGGATCAGGCAGAAACTTCTGCACCTGAACCAGATCAGCCTGCGGCACCTCTCGACTCCCTGTCGGCATCTCTGGACTCTCTGTCAGCACCTCTGGACTCACTGTCTGCTCCGCTCGATTCCCTGGCAGCCGCCCAGGATTCTCTGGCAGCGGAAGTCGACACGCGTGACACCACCCAGCTGCGGTTTGTAAAGGCATTCCGCAATGTGAAGATATTCCGCAAGGACCTGCAGGCCCGGTGCGATTCGCTGTATTTCTCACAGGCGGACACACTTGTCAGGCTGTATCAGGACCCTGTCATCTGGAATGAGGGTATCCATCAGATTTCAGGCGGCTCTATGATCCTCAGGATGAGCGAAGGACGCTTCGACAGGGCGAATGTCCATGAAGAAGCAATGATTCTGAGCGAAGAGGACACTGTCCACTACAATCAGGTCAAGTCTACAGATATGCTCGGCTACTTCAATGACGACAACACTCTGCGCAGGTTCGACGCACTGGGCGGTGTGAACGCAATGTTCTATGTGCGCGAAGACAGTGTCATAACGGTCCTCAACTCGAAGGAAGCCCAGTTCATGATGGTAACGCTTAAAGACGGTTTCGCAGAGCGTCTCAAGTACTACGAAACTGTCAAGAGTGATGCCTTCCCTGTATATGACCTCCCTCTGGAGAAGCAGCGCCTGAAAGGTTTCAACTGGAGGGTGGAGGAGAAACCTGCAAACAGTGCGGCCATCACCACCCGCCGCCTCCGCAATTCGAGAAGAGTGAGCGCGGCAGTGGAGAAACTCCCCGAATTCAAGCGTGCCAACCAGTATTACGACAATTACATGGTCGATATCTACAAGCAGATCGAAGACCGCAGGATAGCCGCCGAACTGGAGCAGCAGAGACGCGATTCAATTGCTGACGCACAGGCTGTGGCAGAGTCGCTTGCCGCTGCTGATACTGCGATGGGTGTGGCACCTGTCTTTGCAGGGGACGGTGAGGTGATAATGGACTCCCTTATGACTCCCGACAGGTTTGTCGGTGCCGACACTGTAACCCGCCGTGACATGCGCAGGCTGGAGCAGGAGAAAAAACAGCAGGAGAAGGAAGAACTTCTCGAGCAGATGGCAGAGAGTCTGTCAGAGACCGGAGACAAGGCTACAGGCAGCCGTACGGTGTTTGTCAAGAACGATACTGCCGGTGAGATTTCTGAGATCCAGGTGGTTCAGACTGCCGATGACGGGCATAAGCTTACACGCGCCGAAAAGAAAGCCTTGAAGAAGGCTGCACGCAGGCTGCGCAAAGAAGCCCGCAAGGCAGAGAAAGAGGCGCGCAAGGCCGAAAAGGCGCTCAGGATAGAAAAAGCGTCGAAACCGGCCGAAGCCGAAAAATCAGCCGAGTGGCGGGGAAATCATTAAAGAAGTACGCCCATGGGGAATCGAACCCCAACCTAAAGAACCGGAATCTTCAATTCTATCCATTAAACTATGGGCGCGTAAACAGATGCAAAGATATAATATTTTGTTTACCTTTGCATAATACCGAATAAATCAGACAGGATATGAACGCATACGTTTTCCCCGGTCAGGGCTCGCAGTTCCCCGGGATGGGTAAGGAACTGTACAATTCATCTGCAAAGGCGGCGGCATTGTTCGATACTGCCAACCGGGTACTTGGCTTTGAGATTACAAAAGTGATGTTTGACGGTACAGATGAAGAGCTGCGTGCCACAGCGGTCACCCAGCCTGCCGTATTCCTTCATTCTGTGATAACAGCACTCTGCATGGAAAAATTCGATCCTCAGATGGTGGCAGGCCATTCCCTCGGAGAATTCTCTGCCCTTGCAGTTGCAGGCGCGCTGAAGTTCGAAGATGCGCTCCGTCTGGTTTCGCTCCGTGCCAATGCCATGCAGAAGGCCTGTGAGGCTGTTCCGGGCACTATGGCTGCAATCCTGGCGCTTGCCGACGATGTGATAGAGGATATCTGCTCGAAGGTAGACGGTGTAGTAGTTGCCGCCAATTACAATTCTCCCGGACAGCTTGTGATTTCAGGTGAAGCGGGTGCAGTAAAGGAGGCCTGCGCTAAAGCCCTCGAGGCCGGTGCGCGCCGTGCCCTGCCTCTGAATGTGGGAGGTGCTTTCCATTCTCCCCTGATGGCTCCAGCTGCAGAAACTCTTGCAGCCGCCATTGAAAACACACCGTTTGCAGCTCCTTTATGCCCTGTGTTCCAGAATGTCGATGCGCTTCCCCATACCGGTCCGGATGAGATCAAGGCCAACCTCCTGCGCCAGCTTACAAATCCTGTCCGCTGGGCTCAGAGTGTCCGCAACATGGTGGATGCCGGTGCCACAGTCTTCACCGAGATAGGTCCCGGTAGGGTGCTTACAGGATTGGTGAAAAAAACAGCGCCCGCAGGCGCTGTAGAGTGCATCAATATCGGATAAATTCTATTTGATGAGCTGATAAAGCTCCTTTGCGGCTGCTATGTCGTACATGTCAGGGGCCTTTTCTGCAAAGAAGGCCTTGATGATGTCTGCTTTCTTCTTGAACATCTTGCAGAGCTGCTTTTCGTTCAGCAGTGTCACCTTGTCGTCTACGATGAACACTGGATATCTCTCCCATGTGTATTTCAGGTTGAGGTCGGGGGTGAGGTTGTGGATTGAAAAGTCGGATATCGTGCCCACGTTTGTTATTGCCGCAGTGGCCGATACGGCTCCGTATGCTCCTGTCTTCCCCGCCTGGAATGATTTCAGGATTTCGCACTCGGCAAGTATGGCATCGCCGAATTCAAGCACCTCGTAATAGCGTCCCTTGATTTTCAGGAACAGGCGTTTCCCCATGCTCACGCGCTGCACGTAGTTTTCCAGAAGAAGGGGGATGGTGTCTTTGCCGTCCACCATTATCACGCACTGGTGCAGCAGGTTGATGTTCACGATGCCCTGTGCCGGCTGGAGGCTGAGGGGATTGCCGTCGGCGTCTCTGGCATCGGCGTCCCTGTCGAAAGAGACGTTGCCTTTCGTGAACTCGTCAAACTTGTAGAGATGTGCCAGCACAAATTCATCGGCTTCTTCCTTTTTTGCGGGGGAAGGGATGCTCTGGGCGAAGGAGGGGGCGGCAAAAAGCGCCAGAAGTATGATTAGCTGAAACCGGTTCATTCCACTGATTATTTTTTTTCAAAAGTAGCAAATTTTTTTTGTAATTTCGCATGTTAATCTGGCCCTATAGGTTTTGGTGGGCCTGAAAGTGAATTAAATTTTAAATAAACATACAATGGCAGATAAAAAATTCATCACTTGTGATGGCAATTATGCAGCGGCTCATGCGGCATATATGTTCAGTGAGCACGCTGCCATCTATCCTATCACCCCTTCATCAACAATGGCCGAACTTTTTGATGAGTGGGCAGCCTTCGGCAAAAAGAATATGTTCGGTAAAGTGGTCAAAGTCACAGAGATGCAGAGTGAGGCCGGTGCTGCTGGTGCGGTTCATGGTTCACTCCAGGCAGGTGCGCTCACATCCACTTTCACTGCTTCTCAGGGCTTGCTCCTGATGGTTCCCAACATGTACAAGATTGCAGGTGAAATGCTTCCCGCAGTGTTCCACGTGTCGGCCCGTGCCCTTGCAACACAGGCTCTTTCAATCTTCGGTGACCAGCAGGATGTGATGTCAGTCCGCGCCACAGGTTTCAACATGCTTGCTTCCAACAATGTCCAGGAAGCCCTCGACCTCGGTATCGTGGCTCACCTTGCAGCAATCAAGTCAAGTCTTCCTTTCGTGCATTTCTTCGACGGATTCCGCACATCTCACGAAATTCAGAAGATCGAGCTTCTCGAGGCCGACGATGTACGTCCCCTCCTGAGCGACAAGGCTCTCGCCCGTTTCCGCGAGCGCGCCATGAATCCTGTAAAGCCCGTCACCCGCGGTACAGCACAGAACGGTGACGTATATTTCCAGGCACGTGAAGCATCCAACCAGTACTACGACGCAGTTCCCGATATCGTTGCCCGCTACATGGGTGAGATAGCAGAAATTACAGGTCGCCACTATCTGCCGTTTGATTATTACGGTGATCCTGCTGCGGAGGACGTAATCGTTGCAATGGGCTCTGTATGCGACACAATCAAGGAGACAATCGACTATCTCGCAGAGAAAGAGGGCCGTAAGCTAGGTCTTGTGAGCGTCCATCTCTACCGTCCCTTCTCTCTCAAATATTTCCAGAGAGCTCTTCCCAAGAGCACGAAGCGCATCGCCGTGCTCGACCGTACCAAAGAGTGCGGTTCGATTTGCGAGCCTCTGGCAGAGGATGTACGCAGCGCCCTCTACGGCACACGCGGCATAACAGTGGTAGGCGGCCGCTATGGTCTTTCCATCAAAGACACAACTCCCGCACAGATTATCGCAGTTTACGACAACCTCGCCCAGAAAGAGCCTAAGAACGACTTCACAATCGGTATCGTAGACGATGTTACATACAAGTCACTGCCGGTTAAGAAAGAGATATCACTTGCCAAGAAAGGCACATACGAGTGCAAGTTCTTCGGACTCGGCTCCGACGGTACAGTGGGTGCCAACAAGAATACCATCAAGATCATCGGTGACCACACTCCCAAGTACTGCCAGGCATATTTCGACTACGACAGCAAGAAGTCAGGCGGATTCACCTGCTCTCATCTCCGTTTCGGTGACCAGCCCATCCGCGCTCCCTACCTGGTGCGCTCACCCGACTTCGTAGCCTGCCACGTTCCTTCATATCTTACAAAATATGATGTCCTCAAAGGTATCAAGCGTGGTGGAACACTCCTTCTCAACAGTATCTGGGATGAAGAGGAAACTCTCAAGCGTATCCCCGACTTCGTAAAGAAAGAGATTGCGGCCAACGATATCAAGCTCTATATCATCAACGCCACCAAGATCGCTTCTGAAATCGGTCTCGGCGGCCGCACCAACACCATCCTCCAGTCGGCATTCTTCAAGATCACAGGCATCATCCCCTACGAGGATGCAGTGGCATATATGAAGAAGGCTATCGACAAGTCTTACGGCAAGAAGGGTGCTGATGTCGTTGCCATGAACTATGCGGCAGTGGACCGCGGCGGCGAGTACACTGAAGTTGCCGTTCCCGAAGAGTGGAAGAGCGCAACAGGCAAGTTCGTCAATCCTGGTTTCCACCGCATGGCTCCCGAGTGGATCCGCAACGTGGCTGATGTAGTGAATGCACAGGAAGGCGACACACTGCCCGTATCAGTATTTGCAAGTGCTGATTATGTAGACGGTTCAATCCCTTCAGGCACTGCAGCTTACGAAAAACGTGGTGTGGCTGTCTCAGTTCCCGAATGGAACGGCGACAACTGTATCCAGTGCAACCAGTGTTCTTATGTCTGCCCTCACGCAGCCATCCGTCCTTTCCTTATGACAGAAGATGAGGCCGCCAAGGCACCCGAAGGCATCAAGATGGTCCAGGGTAAGGCAACCCTCAAGGATTATAAGTTCACAATGCAGGTTTCTGTCGCTGACTGTACAGGTTGCGGCAACTGCGTTGATGTATGTCCCGGCTTCAAGGGGAACAAGGCTCTTGCAATGGTTTCTGCCGAGTCGCAGGCTGCAGAGCAGGCCAACTACAATTACCTCCACGCAAAGGTTGGTTACAAGGAAAATCTTGCACCCAAGGATGCAAACGTCAAGAACTCTCAGTTCGCACAGCCTCTGTTCGAGTTCAGCGGTGCATGCGCAGGTTGCGGTGAGACACCTTACGTCAAGCTCATCACCCAGCTCTTCGGTGAGAATATGATGATTGCAAATGCAACAGGCTGCTCATCTATCTACGGTGCTTCATTCCCTGCTTCACCTTACTGCACTAACTCGAAGGGTTACGGTCCTGCATGGTGCAACTCTCTGTTCGAAGACAATGCAGAGTTCGGTTTCGGTATGAAGCTCGGTTCTGAGGTTATCCGCGACCAAGTGGCCGACCTCATGAAGCAGGGTCTCGAGTGCGAGTGCTGCTCCGACGAGATGAAAGAGCTCTTCAACAAGTGGCTCGATAACCGCAAAGACCGCGTCATCACATACGAGGTTTATGAGAAGCTCGTTCCTATGATGGAAAAATGTGGATGCGACACCTGCAAGGGCCTTCTCGAACTCCAGAAATTCATCCCTGTTCGCAGCCAGTGGATCATCGGCGGCGACGGTTGGGGATACGATATCGGATACGGCGGACTCGACCATGTTCTTGCAAGCGGCGCTAATGTGAATGTGCTCCTGCTTGATACAGAGGTTTACTCGAATACAGGCGGACAGTCATCCAAGTCGACACCTGCCGGTGCAGTTGCCAAATTTGCAACTTCAGGCAAGAAGGTACGCAAGAAAGACCTCGGCATGATGGCTATGAGTTACGGTTATGTATATGTGGCACAGGTTGCCATGGGTGCAAACCAGGCTCAGCTCATCAAGGCTATGCGTGAGGCAGAGGCATACGACGGTCCTTCACTCATCATCGCATACGCTCCTTGTATCAACCACGGTCTCAAGGCCGGAATGGGTCATTCTCAAGCAGAGGAGAAGAAGGCAGTGGAGTGCGGATACTGGCATCTCTACCGTTTCAATCCCGATCTCGAGGCTGCCGGTCAGAATCCTTTCACTCTCGACAGCAAAGAGCCCGACTGGAGCCTGTTCCAGGACTTCCTCAAAGGTGAAGTACGTTATGCATCACTGCTCAAGACATTCCCCAATGAGGCTGCAGAGCTCTTCGGCAAGACCGAGGAATTCGCAAAATGGCGTCTGGCTTCTTACAAGCGTCTTGCCGGCAAGACAGAATAAGTCAGTTCCTACAAATATAAAATCCTGCGGTTCATCAGGAGCCGCAGGATTTTTTGTTGCCGGAAGGCAGGGATTATTTCACCTCTTTGACAGAAATTATCGAGATGGGGTAGAGGGGAAGGTCGCGCACGTTTGTCTCTACGTTTGCGATACTGTCCACTACATTCAAGCCTTCTACAACCTCGCCGAACACTGTGTACTGACCGTTCAGATGGCTGCATCCTTCAGCATCCTGCACGATATAGAACTGGCTGCCTGAAGAAGCGCGCTCGGGGTTTACGCTGTCGCCGCGGCGGGCTGCCGCAATGGCGCCTTTCTTATGCTTGAGGCTGTCGACAATCTCTGCGGGAATTGTATAGCTGGGACCGCCGGAACCATAAAGATTCACTTTCGTGGTGTCGCGTGTGAAGGGGTCGCCTGTCTGGATCATGAATCCGGGGATGACGCGGTGGAACAGAAGTCCGTCGTAATAGCCCTTGCGCGCAAGTTTCACGAAGTTGTCGCGGTGGAGCGGAGTTTCTTTGTAGAGTTTGATCTTGATGTTTCCCATGCTGGTGAGAATGTTCAGCACGGGCTCCTCTGCGATAGGCAGAGCTGCTTCATTTGCAAGTGAGTCCATTGATGAAGGTGTTTCGGACGGCTGCGGTGCAGGCACGGTCCCGGGTTCTACAATAGTTGTGTCTTCTGTCTGCGGAGCTTTCTTGTTGAATATCCCGCGTATGCGGTCACAACCGGTAAGCACCGTGCAGAGAATCAGGGTTGAGATCAATATGCGTTTCATAACATTATGTTTTAGTCCAGTTTCCGTTCTTTAATAAACTTCACTGCATCTTTGTACATCTGTGCGTCAGCCACCTTCATCACCAATACATATAATACAGCAGCCACAACAATCTTGGCCAGCATAAGGATGAGGGTGTTGTGGATGGGCGATACAATGAAGTGCGTTGCCACCATCACCAGCAAAGATAATACAAAATACGGCACAAAATCATTGAACAGGTGTATCAGCTTTATGTCAAGCACCGGCCTGAGCATGAAGTACCATATTATCACTGCCAGAAATGCCACACCGGTGATGCTGACCGCCATGATGTTGATTCCGAAGCGGTGTGTCAGGAATGCAGCCGCAATCTGCAGCACTGCGTTTATGACGGTGAATGTAAGGTAGATGTCAGACCTGCCTCCTGCAATTGCCGCCTGACCGCAGATTCCCTGGATGCAGGCCGCCAGCTGATATAGGCAGTATATCTGCAGGATTGTCACGGCCGGCATGAACTCCGGGTTAAGGATAGTGAAGAACTCTGGTGCAATGAATGCCAGACCCAGCATTGCAGGGCAGGCCAGGAATGCCATCATACGGCATATCTTGCGGAAGATGGCCACCTGATATCCGCGGTCTCCCGCAGCACTGTTGAGCAGAGGCTGCGACACACTGGTCACCATTCCGTTGAATACCTGGTTTGCCATAGCCGCCCATTTCGTGCCCTGATAATAATAACCCACTTCTTTTTTAGTGTGGTATTTCCCCACTACCACAGAGAATATGTTGCTCTGGAGCTGTGAGGCAATCGAGGCCAGCATAAGTCCGAAACCGAACCGGAACATCTCTTTGATAGGAGTGAAGGAGATGTTGAAGTCGGGCTTCCATGGGGTCAGGGTGAGCTTCAGCAGTGCATCAACCACAGATTTCACCAGCGTGTTGGCCACCAATGCCCAATATCCGTAGCCGGCAGACACGAAGAGTATTGCTGCAACTCCACCGGCGGCCACGCTTATCAGCTCCATCATCGATTTCTGCTTTATCAGGAAGCGGCGCGTAAGCACTGCGTTCGAAGAGATGGAGAGGCTGTTGAAGAAGAATGAAAGGAACAGGATCCTGGAGAGCTTCACAAGCTCAGGCTCTCCGTAGAAACGTGCAATCGGACCTGCAAGGCAGAACAGCAGGATGTAGAGTACAGCGCTCACCATCACTGTAAACCAGAACACTGCATTGTGGTCGCGTGCCGAAAACTCCTTGCGGTTGATAAGGGCAGCCTTGAACCCGCCCTCCTGGATGGTGTTTGCAATGCCTGTGAAGATGGCCAGCATTCCCACCAGCCCATAGTCGTCACCTGTGAGCCTGTTCAGCAGGAAACACCCCACCACAGCACAGATGACCTGCTGCAGGCCGCTGCTCATGCCGCCCCAGAAAAATCCTTTGGCGGCCTTTGTCTTGAGATTCTGTTCAGGCATAGACACAAAGATATAAAAAATATCAGCCTATGAACTTTATTGCCACTACTCTTTTTGTGGATGCCGTCACTTTGTGGCGGTTGTCGATGCGGCAGGCCGCGATTCCGGCGATATGCTCGCCATCTCCGTCCTGCCAGCAGATGATGCCGGCCCGCTTCTTCTGCTCCAGGTCGAATTTGTGGTCGGAGAAGAAGTCACTCACAAGCTGCCTGCCCGGTGCTCCGAGGGGCCAGAACCTGTCGGCGGGCTGCCATTGCCTTACATACAGCGGCAGTGTGAGCGTATCGGCGTCGGCGTACAGTACATCCCTGTCGTGTACCTTGGGGTTGAAGCCGGCTCCTGGTGTGAATATTTCTGTCTCTATCCGTCCGTCGAACTCTTTTTCCGAGAGAGGATAAATCTTGAAGTACCTGCCTGTTTTAATCAGCCTGTGCCCGGGAGCGTCGAAAGATTTGCCGCTCTGTGCTCCTGTTGCAGCAGCTGCATCGGCAATCTGGGTGGATGTGAAGCCGTATGGTGCAAGGATCCTGTACAACCAGTATTCTTTTTCCGGCTCTGCCGCCAGTTTCTCCGCATCTATGCTTACAATGCCGTCGGCGGTACTGCACAGCTCGGCCTCTTTTTCAATCCACACCCCGTCCAAGATGCCGCCTATCTGTGCGAACCGGTCCATTTCTGCTTCGAAAGTCCTTAAGAAAGAAGGATTTATCTCTGCCATCCGTGGAAATATCTCATGGCGTATCTTGTTGCGCACAAATGCCGTATCGCTGTTGGTATAATCTTCACGGTACTGGATGCCGTGCTCTGCAGCGAACTCTGATATCTGATCCCTGCTGAATCCGAGCAGCGGACGGATGGTGGTGCCTGATACGGCCCGTATACCGTGCATTCCGGTGATGCCTGTGCCGCGAAGCATGTTCAGCATCATTGTCTCCGCCCTGTCGTTGAGGTTGTGCCCCACCACAAGAAACTCTATGTCATTCTGCTCCATCAGTTCGCGGAACCAGCCGTAGCGCAGCTCGCGTGCCGCCATCTCCACAGAGATGCCTTTTCCGGCAGCGTATGCAAGGGTGTCTACCTTCTTGGTATAAAACTTCACACCCAGACCCGCAGCGGTTGCCCGCACAAGCTCTTCGTCAAGGTCGCAGTCTCCCTCCCGCAGCGAAAAGTTCATGTGCGCCACGCTTGTATCAAGGTCAAGGCTGCTGTGGGTGCAAAGATAAAGCAGCGTCATCGAATCGATGCCGCCGCTTACCGCAACAAGCAGCCTGCCGGCATCCTTTGCCAGCAATCTTTCAAGCTGCCTGTCAAACTCATATTGCACTATTGGAATTTATAAGAGAATGTGAGACCTGCAATCTCCTGGAACTGCAGGGCAGGGAAGAGCAATGTGTTTCCTGCCTCGTCACATACGTTCGATCCGTCGGGATTCTGGTGAGTCTTGAAACGGACGCGGTCATCGTAGATGGCGCGGCAGTTAAGAGTGAACGAAAGGAATTTTGTGAGAGGCGCGCTGATGGCGAGGGTCCAGTCTACAGGCATGTTCAGAGGCTTGTTCAGATAGTTGGAGAAAGCCGAGAACGTGGTGTTGATATTGAGTCCCTGAACCGATGCACCTGCCTTCAGTGCAAGTCTGGCACCAAGCTCCCAGTGGGCGAACTCATCTTCTGCGTTACCGTAGCGGGGGCGCAGGGTGGGGTCCTTCACGAACCTGACCTGTCCTGTGAGAGGTGTGAGTGTAACCTCGAGACCTTTGTGTGTGAATGTGGCTCCGGCACCGAGTGACATCTTGGCAGGAGAGAAGAAGCGTGACACGATATCTCCTGTCCCGTATGTCGAAGAATAACCGGGAGTCATCTGTGTATCCATCGAGTAGTTGAGGGTGGCGCTGTACTTACCTTTTATCTTATAACCAAGAAGGTTGTCTATTATCAGGTAGTCGGCACTCTTCTGAAATCCCACACCGAATGTCTGCGTGAAGCCATAGGCGGCGCGCAGGCGGTTGTTGAATGTGATACGGCCCTTCGCATAGTTGGCATTGGCATCCAGAGTGGTTCCGAAAGTGGCCGAACTGTTACCTCCGGCCGCCCAGTCTGTAAGTGAGGTCTGCTTGAATGAAAGGGATGTATCCATCCATTTCTTCCAATAGTCGGGCTTGGCGGTCTCCTGAGCAGAAGCCGTACCTACAAAACCAAACAAGCAGATGATAATCGCTAAACCCTTTTTCATAATACAGTACCAGTAATATATTCATTAATATGCTTTTGCAAAGATCACGCGGCGTGACGAAGGCTTGCCTGTGTATACGCACTTTCCTTCCTCTTCGCAGACGAAGCTGTCGATGGGGATGCAGCGGATAGTGGCCTTTGTCTCTTCCTGGATCTTCGCTTCTGTCTCGGCTGTGCCGTCCCAGTGGCAGAGGAGGAAGTATCCCTGTTCGATCTTCTCCTTGAACTCGTCCCATGTGTCAACCTTGATGGTGTGTTCAGCCCTGAAATCAAGAGATTTCTTATATATGTTCTGCTGGATTTCATCAAGCAGCTTCTTGAGATTCTGAGCAAGACCCTCCTGGGGAAGGCTCTCTTTTGTAAGGGTGTCGCGGCGGGCAACTTCTGCAACGCCTCCTGCAAGGTCGCGGGGACCCATCGCAATGCGTACGGGAACACCTTTGAGCTACCATTCTGCAAATTTGAAGCCGGGACGGAGGTTGTCGCGGTCGTCGATCTTCACTGTCATGCCCAGATCCTCGCACTCTTTCTTTATCTGTTCCATTTTCTCTACGAGTGCCTGGTGCTCTTCAGGAGTCTTGAAGATAGGCACCATGACAACATGGATGGGAGCAAGCTTCGGAGGAAGCACCAGACCGTTGTCATCGCTGTGTGCCATGATAAGCGCACCCATCAGACGTGTAGATACGCCCCAGGATGTCGCCCATACATATTCGAGGTCGCCGTTCTGGTTTGCATACTGGACATCGAAGGCCTTTGCGAAGTTCTGGCCCAGGAAGTGTGATGTGCCGGCCTGCAGCGCCTTGCCGTCCTGCATCATGGCCTCGATGCAGAGTGTGTCCACAGCACCTGCAAAACGCTCGCTGTCGCTCTTGTGTCCTACAACAACGGGGAGTGACATGTACTCACGTGCGAACTTTGCATATACGTTCACCATCTTTTCGGTCTCTTCGATTGCCTCGGCTGCAGTGGCATGTGCAGTATGGCCCTCCTGCCAGAGGAATTCTGCGGTGCGGAGGAAGAGGCGTGTACGCATCTCCCATCTCACAACATTAGCCCACTGGTTTACCAGGATGGGGAGGTCGCGGTAAGAGTTGATCCAATTTTTATATGTGTTCCAGATGATGGTTTCTGAAGTGGGGCGCACAACCAGCTCTTCTTCAAGCTTTGCATCGGGATCGACTACCACGCCCTTGCCGTCATCGCTCACTTTGAGACGGTGGTGGGTAACCACTGCACACTCCTTTGCAAAACCCTCGACGTGCTCTGCCTCGCGGCTGAGGAATGATTTGGGAATGAAAAGAGGGAAGTATGCGTTCTGATGTCCTGTCTCCTTGAACATCTTGTCAAGTGCATCGTGCATTTTCTCCCAGATTGCATAGCCGTTAGGCTTGATGACCATACCTCCGCGGACTGCCGAACTCTCGGCCAGACCTGCCTTTGTAACGATATCATTGTACCACTGGGAGTAGTTCTCCTGTCTGCTTGTAATTTCTTTTGCCATTTTGGTATATATTTTGTTTATCTTTGCTTCTGCATTCGTGGCAAAAATACAAATAATTTTTATCACAGGAGGTAATATTATGAAAAACAGACTTTTTATTTTAGCATTCATGGTTTCCGCAGCAGCCCTTGCGCTGACATCCTGCGGCACCACCAGCTACTACTCGTCGTCTATTTATAGCGACGGTATCTACTACAGACCCGACAGAGTCGGTAAGGTCACCGTTGTTAACGATGCGGAAGGTCAGGAGGTTTATTCCGGCGACATATACGTACTGAACGATGGTGAAACATATGCTGAAAGACTCACAAAGTTCAACGACCCCGAGCACTATACAGTATATGTAGACTACTACGGATGGGCAAATCCCTGGTACAATCCCTGGTGGGGTCCCAGCTACTACTACAGCTGGTATTCACCCTGGCACTATTCATACGCATGGTACAACACCTGGTGGTATGACTCATGGTACGGATGGGGCTGGAGAGATCCCTTCTGGTACGGCGGATGGGCATGGTACGATCCCTGGTACTCACCTTGCTGGTATTCATACGCATGGGGTCCTCACTACGGACATTACTACGGCGGATGGTATCACCACGGACACTACAGCTACCACCATCCTCACAGCTCATTCGCATGGGGATACAGCAGCCGCGGCAACAGTGGTGCTGCATACGGCCGCCGCAATGTCAACGGCAACTATTCAGGTGCAAGCCTTAGCACAGCCGCCATTTCATCGGCAGTGGGACGCCGTGCTTCAACAAGCAGCATGGTAGCAACATCATCCAGCGTGACTTCAGGCCGCAGGGCAGCTGCTCTCAGCACTGCTTCTTCAACAAGCAAGGCTGCTACTGGCACCATCAACGGCCGCCGCACTTCCGGCTCAGCTTCAGGTGTAGTTGCCGGCACAGCAGTTTCAGGCACAACTTCAGGCCGCCGTGCCACCGGTACATCTGCAAGCACTCCTTCTACTGTATCGACATCGTCAAGCCGTCGTGCCGCAAGCACCACCAGCACACCTTCAACAGTGTCAGGCAACCGTACTTCAACAGGTACTACAGTGTCACGCAGCACTTCAACCACCGGCCGCAGTGCAGGCACAACCACTTCAACCACCAGCACCCGCAGGGGTACTCCTTCTACAGGTACTGTTTCAGGTTCTACTTCAACCTCACGCAGCTCAAGCTCAGTAGGCCGCACTTCAGGTTCACGCAGCACTTCTGGTACCAGCACACGCGGCACTTCAACAAGCTCGTCAAGCCGTTCAAGCTCAAGCAGCTCGTACTCAGGCAGCCGCAGTTCAGGATCTTCATATTCAGGTTCAAGCAGCCGCAGTTCAGGATCTTCATACTCCGGCAGTAGCAGCAGCTCACGTGGCGGTGGATACTCAGGTGGCGGATACTCAGGTGGCGGCGGATATTCAGGCGGTGGCCACTCAGGCGGCGGTTCAACCGGCGGTGGAAGAAGGTAACGGACCAGCCCCGCATACAAGGGGCTGACAACAGACCTTCAAACCACATTATCAACAGTTTAATACCTTGACAGAAATGAAAAAAGCACTTACTATATTATTGATGGCAGCCGTTGCAGTCGGTGCAAAGGCTCAGGGATTCGAGGATGCTTTCCGCTACTCACAGCAGTTCCCCGTAGGAACTGCAAGAACGGTGGCCATGGGTAATGCATTCACAGCGCTTGGCGGCGACCTTGGTGCGATGGGTATCAACCCTGCATCAACCGCGCTCTACAACAGCTGCGAGTTTGCAATAACCCCCGCCCTCACATGGAATTCAACTTCCAGCAGCTGCGATTATTGGAATGCATCCGACCTCGAACGCCGTGGTACAAAATTCAGCGTTCCCAATGTTGCAGTTGTCTTCGCAATGCCTACAGGCAGAAGCAACAAGCTTGTAAGCTGCTCTGTCGGTTTCGGTGTGAACAAAGTGAACAACTTCAACTCTCACATCTCATACAGGGGGCAGGACGGCACAAGCAGCCTTCTCGGCAATATCGCCTGCGGGCTGACAGGTGTTCCTTCAGGAACAGTCGATGCAGAGGACGGATATGATTCTGGCAACCTTCCCTGGCAGACTCTTCTCGCATGGGATTCATATCTGATTGATACCTTTGATGCCGATGATACATATATCGGTGCAACCGAAAATGTTTTCGACGACGGTTCAATCGGAGTTGGCGGCGACCTCTGGAAAAGCTTTGACAGAGAGACCACCGGTTCGGTATACGACATCCAGATGAACTTCGGAATGAACTTCTCAGACCAGCTGTATCTCGGTGCAAACATGAATGTATATACTGTCAACTACATGGAAGACCGCACATATGCTGAAGAAGCTGACAAGCTCGAGTATTATCAGACTGGTTTCGCCGCTATGAACTACAACTACTTCCAGCAGACCACCGGATCTGGCATCAACCTCCAGCTGGGTTTGATCTGGACACCGTTCCCTGCAGTAAGATTCGGAGCGACCTACACTACACCGACCCTCTATACCTTGAGCGACTACTGGGAGGAGACAATGACTTCCACTTTCGTCCCCAACGAGTTCGGATATGAGTCAACCAAAGAACCCCTGATCGCTTTTCCCGAAATACCTTTTGCATATGAGGTGAAGGCTCCCGCAAGATACACCCTCGGCGCTGCCTTCGTCCTTGGCAACCGCGGCCTCATCAGCCTCGACTATGAGCATGTCGACTATGCAAAGACAAGAATGAGAGACGACTACGGTTATGAGGGAGTTTTTGCGGCCGACAATGCCGTGCTCAAATGCTTCAATCCCTGCGACATCGTAAGGCTGGGTGCAGAGTTCAATGTAAACTCAGCCCTCGCCCTCCGCGCCGGTTACAACTCATACATGTTCACCGAACCTGAGTATCAGTTCCTCTCTTTCGGTATCGGCAGGAAGATAAGCGAAACTGCAGGCATCGACCTGGCATTCAGAACCAATCTCGGCAAGACTTATTACCATCAGCCTTACACAGATTATGATGTTGTAACAGTCAAAGGAGCAAACGTTCATGAATACAACAGGGAGCTTCTCCTGACATACAAGGTGAAATTCTAGTTTTTCAAAATATTACTCGCAGAAAAGGCGCTGTCATTTATGGTGACAGCGCTTTTTTTTGCCGATAAAATATCATAAATTTGCAGGTTGACATTTACATTGGATAACTATGGCAAATCCGCTCAAACAGCTGGCAGGTGAAACTGCGATATACGGTCTAAGCTCTATTCTGGCCCGTGTCGTAAACTTCTTGCTGGTACCGCTTTACACTCGCGTTCTGGTTGATTCCGACTATGGTGTGGTGACAGAGTTCCTGTCGTACATAGCAGTGCTGCAGGTGGCTCTTGCACTGGGTCTGGAGACAGGCTGCTTCAAGTTTGCGCAGCGGGAGGAGGGCAATCCCGAGAAGGTGTTCTCCAACGCGCTGGCCATAGTATCTCTGGTATGTCTGGCATTCTTCGCC
>JAGHVP010000044.1 GCA_018064305.1 Candidatus Equibacterium intestinale
AGCTATTCCTTTGATTGTCAAAAGAATAGCTATTTTATCTTACTGTTCTGGACGGCGCAGGCGCTGAGCTGGCAGCAACCTTCGGAGGACGTGTCCACCCCGGGACAGGGGCTGGGGGCGGGGCCCTTTGGATACGAGTTCTGCGATGCAGGACGAAGGAGACAGTGGGAGGGGCCGAAGTGAGCGAAGCGAACGGAGTTCCGACGAAGGTTGCTGCCAGTCAGCCCGGAGCCGTCATCATTATAAGAAAAGAGGATGACCTCTAAGTCCTAATGGACTTTTTGGTCACCCCCTTCTTTATGCATCGGCTATGTCGACGCAGAGACGCTTACTGCGCGCATCAAAATAAAAAAGAGGCCGACCCTTTTCAGTCGACCTCTTTTTCTATATATTTGTGTTCCGTATGGAATTCACGTTCACAACTCTCGGGACATCATCGGCATCCCCCAATCCTCACCGCCAGACTGCCGCCCATCTGCTCAGGGTGCGCGGCCACAACTATCTTATCGACTGTGGCGAAGGATGCCAGAAAAGCCTGCAGCAGCAGGGCTGTGGTTTTGCCTCGATAGACAACATCTTCATATCGCACCTTCACGGTGACCATCTGTTCGGCATATTCGGCCTGCTTTCTACAATGTCCATGCAGGGGCGCACAGCACCGCTGTATATATATGCTCCGGCCGGATTCCAGGCCATAAAGGACTTCTTCATGGAGCAGTTTGCCGACGGAGTCAAGTATGAAATCATATTCACCCCTCTCCGGATGAAAGGGAAGGAGATGATTATGGAAAACCGCAGCATTGAGGTTTATGCATTCCCTTTGAACCACCGTGTGGATACTTTCGGCTTCATGTTCTGCGAGAAGCAGCCACAGCGCAATGTCCACAAGTGGATGGTGGAGGCATACAATCTTTCACTTCACGAAATCGCCCTTCTGAAGAACGGTGAAAGTGTAATGCGTGAAGATGGTGAAGAGCTGGAGGTGGAACGCTTTACATATTATCCGTACCATCCCCGTTCGTTTGCATATTGCTGCGACACTGCCCCGTTCGATAGCCTGGCCGGATGGGTTGCCGGTGCAGATATGATCTATCACGATGCCACCTATTCAGAAGCTGATTCCGACAAGGCTGAAAAATATGGTCATTCCACAGGTGTCACTGCGGCACGGCTGGCTGTGCAGGCCGGTGCGAAGCAGCTGGTGCTGGGGCATTTCTCTGCCCGTTATCCTAATGCTGAAGTTATAGCTGAAGAGGCCCGCACGGTCTTTCCCGGTGCGGTTGCGGCCAGGGATGGCGGCTCTTATTCCATTCCTTTAGACAAGATATCTGACTGACGCTATTTCTTGCGGGCATTCAGTGCGTTGTGATAACGGCGTGCGTTTTCCATGTGCTCTGAATATGTGGCGGCGAAGTTGTGCTGCCCGTCGAATGTCTCTTTTGCGCAGAAATAGAGATAATTGTGCTTCTTGTAGTTCAGCACTGCGTCCACTGCCTTTGCCGGAGCAATGGTGATGGGGCCGGGGGGGAGTCCCGTGTGCTTGTAGGTATTGTAGGGTGAATCAACTGCCAGATGCTGGTTCAGGATTCTTTTGATACCGGAGTCGTTCAGGGCGAATTTAACAGTGGGGTCGGCCTGGAGAGGCATCCCTTTGCGGAGCCTGTTTATATAGACAC
>JAGHVP010000242.1 GCA_018064305.1 Candidatus Equibacterium intestinale
GCATTCCGAATACAGGTGCCTTTTCGTCGAGTTTTATCTTATATGGTTGCTTGGGCATGCCCCAGGTGCTGTTTCCCCTGCCGCGTATCTGCATCTTGGTCTCAAACTCATCTATTGTCCAGTAGACATGGGCCGGGTCGGATATCTTGATGGTGGCAGGTATGTAGGTCGACCTGCTGGTCACTTCCTTCTGCCCTTCGGTGGTGATCCACACCGTCGGGTACGGCTCGCTTATGTTCACGGTATACTTGATCTTCTTCCCATCGAAGAGCGTAAGCTCATACTCTACGGGAGCCGAGAAATTCTGGCAGTCCCTGCGGTTGCGCTGAGGCATCGAGTTCACACTGATGGCCTTGCCGCGGAATTCCACCGACGGATACAGGTTGCGGAAAAGCACTCCGGGCGGCACCACACCTGTAATCTTGTTGCCCTTGATGCTGCACTCCACATTTTCGGTGAGAAACGAGTTCTCCGTCTTGCGGAATGAGAAACCCCACAGAGAGTGTTTTTCATCGGATGGAATGTGGAGCACATTGCCGTTCGACATATAGATATAGAGAGTTTCGAAGTCAAACGCCACACACACCGCCACAGATTCGATGTTGGCAAGGCCTTCTGTGTTCCAGATACCTGTCTTGGAGCCGTTGATGGTCCATTCGCCACGGGAGTTGAGCTTCACATCCGGGTTGTTGCCTTCGATGATGCTGAACACCGGAGTCAAGCCGTTGTCGACCTCAACGCTCACATCACCGGTAAACCTGGCTACAAGCCTGGTGCCGTCAAACTCGCAGGCAGTCAGCAGAGCTGCCGAATTGTATATGTTCAGGAGCCTTGATGTGGTCTCGTTATGCTGAGGAGTCCACTCTTCCTTCGAGCACGAGACGGTCAGCAAAGCCAGAGCCGCAAACATTATCGCAAACCTTCTCATCTCTCAACAATCTTTACGCATCTGATGCAACTTGCCCGGGACTTGAGTCCGTCGCCCCATCCCCAATGGTCGCAGTAATCATAATATGTTGTAAGGTACAACCCTCCCATCGTATCACTGTACGAGGTTGAACCGCGCAGGCACGAAAGCCATGTCCTGTCGAGATAACCACCTGCTGAAATCCAGCCGCTCAGCGGCACGAACATCCCTCCCATTGCTGTGAGGTTTTGTTTTGTGACCTCTTCCGGAAGCTTGCGGCCGAATCCTGCTATCAGCCCGGACACCTTGAAACCCCTTTCTCCGGCATTCACCCTGACACATTTGAATTTATCTATGGTGGCACAATGGTCGTCGGAATAGCCCAGCGCATCGATTATTTCCTGCTGGGTGGGCACGCGCCAGCCAGCAGGACACGGGTCATTTTCAGGCTTCCAACCGTTGTCGTCATTGATAGGGCTTCCAAAAGGGTCGAAATTGGTGTGCGGGTCGCTATATGCATCCGCAACCTCCTTGAAGCCCGGCACCGGCACCATTCCGGCGCTGGAAGGTCCGTAGCCGTCGAATACACCCATATTCTTTGTGGGATCCGGCTTCCATGCCTTCTTCCTGTTGAACTGGAACATTGCTCCCACCTGCTCTATGTCGCTTGCAAAGACGCCAGTGTCGGCAAGGTTGTAAACCGACCATATCCTGCCACCTATCAAGACCTCACCCGGGCCGAGCTGCATGCCGCTCTGGGTTATCTTCAACGAGCTGCTCCTGCCATGGCTCACGACCCTTACATTCACGCTCCGTTCTGAAGACTGAAGCATCGACGGTTTGAACGTAAGGGTTATGAAAGTGTCTCCTTCTCCTTCTATGGCATCAGGAACACACCATCCTGTCTCTTCGGTACTCCACCCGATAAACTCCAGGGTCCATGCGCTGGGACAGTGAAGTGCCAGATACACTTCTCCGCCATTGCCGGGTACCGTTGTCTTGTCTGCCTCAAGCTCTACGGTGAGCCCTTCCCACATGTTGTCAAAGTTGCGGCTGCCACACGACGGCAGAAAAAGAATCCACAATGCAACAGCACAGAGCAGAGTCGGTAGACGGTTCATTTATTCGGGTTTGTTTTCCGGCTTTACCTCAACCTCATGAGTTATCCACTGAGTCCTCCAGATATGGTAGGTCCACTCGTAAGGTGCAGAAGCCTCTTTGTCTGCAAGTGAAATCGTATAGTATATGCAGGGATGCTCGGGATCTGCTATATAGCCGTAACTGTCGCGCGACAGGCCGGCATTGTGGTTGCGGGCATAGCCTGTAAACTTCTTGCTGATATAGCATATCTGAGTCCAAGTGCCCTTCCCTTCCAGGAAATCCGAGAATTTCATCGATACAACCTCAACACGTCCTGAAATGAAGTTCGGGGCGGTAGTCGGATTGGGGTGCACGTCGCGCACCATCACTATCACATCTTTTTCAAGGTTCACTGCAACATCGGCATTGTTTGCCACATCCCTTATGCCGTTGGTGGTTACTATTCCTGCCAAAGGGATTGATTTAACTTCCCCACGGGTAAAATTGTCCATATCCGACATGTCAAGTATCTCATACTTGACTGTTGTCATTTTGTATCCTTCCGTGTATGTAAGCAGCACTTTGCCTTTCTTGTCAAGAGACACTGCCGACGGCTGACCTACTCCCCAGTATGATGAATGGTCTGTTGGGAACGGAATGAGCACGTCGGGATATTTCACCCATGTTGTGGCATCGAGTGAGTTGCTGAATGCCACTCCCACTTCGTTTCCAAGGCAGTCGCCAGTGTCGATGCCAAGGTAGAACATGGCGTATTTGTAGCTCTCACCTGCCATCTTGAACTCTCCCTGGATGACCGAAGGGTCGCATGTATGGAACGAATCCCATGTGCCTGCCTTTCCGGGCTGAAGCACATCATCCACAGAGTCGTGCTTTCCGTCAGCATCCACCACTATATGGTAGATATTGTCAACGAACCTGCCGGCCTGCGGATTGCCGCAGAAATATACATGAGAGGTTCCATCGCCGTTCTCAACAATTGCCGGGCAGTATGCATATCTTTTGGCCGGCTGGAAGCCGAAGATATCCTGCGGCTCGGTGAACTCAGTCACCGTCTCATAGACGGGTTCCGGTCCGGGCTCGGGGTTATCGATAGGATCCTCTTTCTCGTTACATGCAGCAAGTGCAAGAATGGCCATCATGACCGGTAGAATATATCTTTTCATGTTATATGTCTGTATTGTCATATCCTGTTTCTGCCGGCACGGTCCGCTCAGGGTCCCTTGTCGTGCGGTAGATGTCATAAGTCATTCAGCCATATCCTCTTCAGAAAGCGCGACATCCGGACGCTGTCTGGATACCGTGAAATACACGGTAGGATTCAAATAGTTCTTCACGTGCCCGTAGCTGTCACGCATGAAGCCGACGTTGTGATTTCTCGGGAAACCCGAGATGTTCTTATCTATCACACCCAGTTGTGTCCACTTGCCGCGACTGCCCATA
>JAGHVP010000232.1 GCA_018064305.1 Candidatus Equibacterium intestinale
AAGGAATCACCGTGCTGGTTGATTTCTTCAGGGAAACTTCTCCCAAGTTTCTGAGCGGCATTGCAAGATACTATCCCCAGATTGCCACCAGCGACCACGACGCAGGCCGCGAACTGTTCAATGAAAAGCTCCAGCAGAATATCCTCAGGGGGCAGCGGGAAGGAGTTTACCGGAACGAGATAGATGCCGCCCTGATAGCTGGATATATTTCATATTCAATCTTCAGCTATTTCAAGAGATCGGTGATGCACGATGGTGATTTTGCAGCACAGCACTATTTCAGTCAGGTCATTGATTTCAACCTGAAAGCACTGACAAAATAATCTGATCCAATATTATGAAACGTACATTATTACTGCTATCCCTACTTCTGGCCGCACTTCCGGTGCTGAAGGGCCAGGAAGTGATGACACTTGAAAAATGTGTCGGCTATGCCTTGCAGAACAGCAAGACTCTGCAGAAGAGCAGGCTTGACCGCGAGATCGCCTCTCAGTCGCGCCGCGAAGTACTGGGAGCCCTCATGCCTCAGGTCAGCGCTTCGGGTTCAGTCACCTACAATTTTGACAAGAACATCGTTGTCATGCCGAACTTCATGAATTCAATGTTGCCCGAGGCGATGCGTGACCCGGATGCAGACCCGTATATGGTGATTCCGATGGGTCTTACCAATGTCTCTAATGTAGGCGCCAGCCTCGTGCAGCAGATCCTGAATCTCTCGCTTTTCAATGCCCTCGACATAACCGAGGCGGCAGAAGGCATGGCAGAGATTGGTGATGACATCAACACCGATGATGTGATTGCGCAGACTGCAACATTCTATTACAACATACAGGTGCTTGAGTATGGCCTGAAGCAGTTCGACAGCAGCATTGCCCTGATGGACAAGACCATGGAGATAATGACAAGAAACAAGGAACTTGGCATAGTCCGCCCCGTGGACCTTGACCGTATCAAGGTGGCCCGCACCAACCTTCTCTCACAGAAGACCGGTTTCGTGCAGGCTCTTGAGGTGCAGAAGAACCTCCTTAAACTGAATATGGGCTGCGACATGGACAGCGACATCAATGTTTCACCGCTTGACATAGAGGAGATTGAGAAGGTCGGCTACCTTGCTGATGTGGCCCTTTTCCAACCGGCAGACCTGGCTCCTGTGCGCCTGATGGATCAGAAGTTGAAGATGAACCAGCTGCAGGTACGCGCCGCGAAATACGAACTTATGCCTACGCTTACCCTTGTTGGCAACTACAACTACTATTTCATGGCAGATGATTTCTACACAGGCCCGACTTTCCACAAATATCCCATGTCGATGCTTTCGCTCAGCCTGAAGGTACCCATCTTCGGCGGCTTCAGCAAAGATGCAAAAATCAAAAAGGCAAAGCTGGAGTATGCAAAGGCTGAGAGCGACCGCGCGCAGCTGGACCAGTCGCTGCGGATGGCTCATTCCAATGCCGTGATGCAGCTTGAAAGCAACTGGGATGCACTCAACGCACAGAAAGAAAACATGGTGCTGGCAGAGGATGTCTACACCATCACCGACAACAACCTCAGCCTTGGTATAAGCTCGCTCTCAGACGTGCTGAATGCTTCTTCTGAACTTATCAAGGCTCAGATAAGCTATGCCGAGTCACTCCACAACTATATGCTCTCTCTTCTCGAGCTCAAGAAAAACGAAGGTAAAATAAAGGAAATCATAAAATAGTAGAGATATGAAAAAACTCATTGGTTATGCAGTTCTGGTGCTGCTGGCAGCAGGGATGGTGTTTGTCCTGTTCAACAACAAGAAGAAAATTGCCGAACAGACTGCTTCGGTGGCTGACGATGGAACAGTCGCTGTTGGCACGCAGCCTGTGAATGTTGAAAATTATACCTTGGAGGTTACTTCCAACGGCCTGACAGCTCCCGTTAAGGAGCTGAAGTTCGTCTCTGACGTGAGCGGCAGGGTGGTGAAGATATATGTGGAGAACGGGTCGCGGGTGAGCCGTGGCACTCCGCTTCTCGAAGTGGACAAAGAGTTGCTGCAGGCCGACTATGAAGCAGCAAAAGCAGCATACGAATCCATGGAGAAGAATGTCGGACGCTTTGCCGCCTCGCAGGAGGTGGGTGGTGTTTCCGACCAGCAGCTCGAAAGCATGGAGACACAGCTTGCTGCAGCAAAGAGCCGCTATGAAGTGAGCCGCCGCCGTCTTGCCGACGCTACAGTGAAAGCTCCCATCAGCGGTGTCATAAATATGAAATATGTGGAGCTTGGATCGCTCATTGCGCCGAACGCACCTCTGTTCGACATAGTTGACAACAGCAGGCTGAAAGTGACCTGCATGCTGCCCGACGGCAAGATTGAAAAAGTTAAGAAAGGCCAGCAGGTGGTGCTTGCACCAAGTGGTTCGTCTGACCGTGAGTACACCGGCAAGGTTGGCTTCATCGGGGTCAAGTCAGACCGCGGACTCAACTATCCCGTCGAGATCGAAATTGAGAACGGCAGCGGCTTGAAGGCTGGTGAATACATGAAGGCCAGGTTTATCTCAGAGGAAGGCACAACCGGCATCCTGGTGCCCCGCAGTGCAATCGTGGGTGGCCTGCGGTCTTCAATTGTATATCTTTTCAAAGACGGCACTGCTGTGGCGCAGGATGTTACTCTCGGCGAGATGGCAGACGACCGCGTGGAAGTGCTTTCCGGCCTTGAAGACGGTGATGAAATCATTGCGTCTGGCATCATGAACATCTCAGACGGAACTAAAGTCAAATCAATCAACTAGAGGAGCCGGTCATGAAGATATCAGATCTATCAATCAAGCGGCCTGTCTATGTGGCAGTGCTGTTTCTGGTCATAGCTCTGCTTGGCCTGATAGGGTTCAGCTCCCTTCAGTCAGAGCTCATGCCCAAGTTCACCCCGCCTTCGCTTAACGTGCAGGTGATTTATCCCGGTGCTTCTCCGACAGAGGTTGAGAATTCCCTGACCCGCAAACTTGAAGATGTCCTTTCTGGTCTGCAGGGTGTAGAGTCTGTGCGCTCATATTCATTCGAAGGGATGTCGATGGTGTTCATCTCGTTTACATACGGCACCGACATCGACAAGACAATGACAGATGCCCAGAACAAGATAAACTCCAAGAAGGCTGAGCTTCCTTCGGGAATCCTTTCACCTATTGTGAACAAGATTACTGTAGACGAGAAGTCTGTCATCACCCTCTCTGCCACTGCCGACCTCGAGCCGATGGACCTGGCCGACCTGGTGAAAGACAGGCTGCTGCCCGACCTGCTGCGTATCCCCGGTATGGCGAAGGTCAACACTGTTGGAGAGCAGGAGAGGGAGATTCAGATAAACCTTGATATGGAGGCCATGCGCTCGCTGGGGCTTGCTCCGATGCAGGTGCTGGGTGTGCTCCGCGGTGCCAACCTCGACTTTCCTACAGGAAGCCTCAAGAATGAAGATGCAACCACAGCAGTGCGCCTCTCCGGCAAGCTCAACGATATTGAGACCATCCGCAACCTTGTGCTGATGACTCTGCCCACCGGCACCCAGATCCGCCTGGACGACATTGCTGATATCCAGGAGATGCCCAAGGACATCACAAAGATCGCACGTGTAAACGGTAAGGATGCGGTGCTTCTCGATATCTACAAGCAGGGCGATGCAAACGCCATAGAGCTCAGCAACTCTGTAAGAAAGGCAGTGGCTCAGTTCGAGCAGGACTATGCCGACAAGGGGCTTGATGTCAACTTCGTATCCGATACGTCCGACTTCACCCGCGCTTCCATCAAGTCTGTGCTGGTAGACCTGCTGCTGGCTGTGATACTGGTGGCCCTGGTGATACTTCTGTTCCTTGGCAATGTGCGCAACGCCCTGATAGTGATGTTTGTGGTGCCGTTGTCCCTGATTGGCGCGTTCATCGGGATGAAGATGTTCAACTTTACTTTGAACCTGATGTCGCTCCTCGGCCTTTCGGTGGTTATCGGTGTGCTTGTGGATGATGCCATTGTGGTGATCGAGAATGTGTACCGCCACCTCGAGATGGGCAAGAGCCCGTTGAAGGCTACATCCGATGCGATGAAGGAGATCGGTGTCACTGTCATCACGGTCACCATCGTGCTTATCATTGTGTTCCTTCCCATTGCACTTACCAAGTCGCTTGTATCAGATATCATGCGTCAGTTCTGCGGTGTGATAGTGTTTGCAATCTTCTTCAGCCTTGTGGCGGCACTTACGCTGGTGCCTCTGCTGACATCACGTTTCAGCAGGCTCGAGAGTGTTGGCAAGGACTCTGCAATAGGCCGGTTCCTCGGCTGGTTCGAGGGGCTTGTGGCCACTTTCGGCGAATGGGTCAGCGGCATCCTCAAGTGGTCTTTGGGGCACAAGAGATGGATTGGCCTTATTGTGATTGCCCTCACGGTGCTTGTCTGCTCGCTTTTCCCTATGGGATTCATCGGTTTCGAGTTCATGCCTGACGTGGACCAGAGCGAGTTCAATGTTGTGATGGAGATGCCGAAGGATATATCTATCGAAGAATCTTCAGCTATGGTGACAAAGGCCGAGAAGTGGCTCATGGCACGGCCCGAGGTGCAGACACTCATCACAAAGGTGGGTTTCACCAGCGGTGGCAGCGGCCAGGATGCTCCTTATCTGGCGGAAATCTCTGTCAAGCTTGTTCCTCCTTCTGAGAGAACCATGAGCACCTCGCAGGTTACAACTGCGCTGCAGAAACCTCTTTCCGAGTATCTTGTAAATGCCAAGGTACGCCTTTTCGCAGCGTCACTCCACGGATCAGGCAACAGCGCCGATATCGAATATATCATCTACGGTAACAACCAGGACTCAGTCAATGCCTTTGCTAATTTCGCACTCAAGGAGATGCAGGGCATACCAGGCACAATCCAGCAGCAGCTTTCATCCGGCAACGGTATGCCCGAGGTGGAAGTGGTGGTGGACCGCGACAAGATGTCGGCCCTGGGGCTCTCTCTCGACAATGTCGGCCTCACTCTGCAGCTTGCACTGCAGGGCAACAATTCTATGAAATATGTTCAGAACAACCACGAATATGACATCAACATCCGTGCAGACAAAGACTTCCGCAAGACTATCGAGGATGTGTCGTCGCTCTCTTTCATGAACCAGCAGGGGAGTGTGGTGAGCCTCGAGCAGTTTGCCGAAGTTCGGCTCGGTACCGGTCCCAACAAGCTCGAGCGCTACAACCGCAACCCTTCAGTAACAATCAGCTCTAATGTTACAGGTATCTCTCCCGGCCAGGCCTCAAGCGAGTTCATGGCAAAGGTTAGCGAAAGGGCTGCAATCTCCGGCTGCAAGATCGAAACCACCGGTGATATGAAGTCCATGATGGATTCGATGGGTGTGATGGGCGGCGCGCTGCTGCTCTCGCTGATACTTATGTATCTGGCCATGGTGGTGCTCTACAACAACTGGACAGATCCTTTTGTGGTGATGTTCTCTATTCCTTTCTCTATCCTTGGCGCAATCATGGCCCTGGCACTTTCCGGCACATCGATGAATATCTATGCTATGCTGGGTCTGGTGATGCTGGTGGGCCTTGTGGCCAAGAATGCCATCCTGCTTGTGGACTTTGCCAACGAACAGCTGGCACAAGGTGCCGATATGGACTCGGCTCTGCTCAATGCCGTGAAGATGCGTACCCGTCCTATCCTTATGACAGCTCTCTCAACCATCATCGGTATGATTCCGGTGGCTGTGGCTTCGGGCTCTGGCGCCGAGCTCCGCAACGGTCTCGGCTGGGTCATCATCGGAGGTATGGCCCTCTCCACATTCCTTACCCTGATTGTGGTTCCTGTGGTGTACAAGATACTTAACAGGAAGAGGGTTGGAAAGATTAAAAATGCCGCTTAGCGGTATGGATTTATTTGATTGGCGGTCCGAATTATTGCGGACCGCCTTTTTTTTGTTAGATTTGTTCTCACTATGAAGATCAACGGACAATTCGTAGACCTGGACAGGTCTGAAATCTACCCTGCGGAGGTAGTTGTGGAAAATGGAGTGTCTGAGCTCAAGGCTGGCAAGGCAGATATCATCAACAGTTTCGTCCAGAATTTCGTTTCGCCAGAACAGCTTGAAATACATGTCGGAACCGAGACTGTCAAGGTGATTGGTGCAACAGACGGCTCGCTGCTCACTGATGAGCTGCTAGACGAGGTGGGGGAGGCATACGCCGAACTTACACGCTTCGCACGTTCTCTCGGATCTTGCTTGAAGGCGCCTTATATGACCATGTCGTTCATGAGCTTGTTGGTGATACCCAGCCTGAAACTGTCTGACCTTGGTCTGTTCGACGGCAATAAGTTCTCATTCACTGAAATAGAATGCCGGTAAAAAGCTTTGACATAAAGTTCGGCCTGGTTTTCGGCGCATGCCTGTTTGCGCTGGGGCTGGTGCTGCAGCTGCTGATCGGCCCGGTAGATTGGTCTGTGCTGCACTGCCCGTGGAACCTTGTCACGCTTGCAGCCATGGTAGCTGTATTGCTTGTCCTGCACTTTTTCCGTGACAGGAAGCGGTTCATACGGTGGCTCAGCGACATGTCGTGCGCTACTGCAGCCTTGCTGTGGTGCGCCGCAATGACAGTGCTGATGGGGCTTCTGCGCCAGCGTGGTGTATCTGCCTCTGCATGGCCGGGCTTCCACGGCATGACCTCCAACTGGTCTTTCATACTGATGTTTCTCTGGCTTTGTACCAGCGTGTTGATGGCTCTTTTCCGCCTTTCATTCCCACTTTCATTCTCGGCAAAGAAGATTGCATTCCTGAGCTCCCACCTGGGGATTCTGACAATGCTGGCTGCAGGCACTTTCGGCAGTGCCGATTTCTCTTCTGCCAAGCTGCAGGTGGAGATAGGACAGACTGTCTGGAATGAAGGTGTTGCGATAGAACTGAAGGATTTCGAGTTCGAGGCCTATGACGACGGCACTCCGAAAGACTACCGTTCTTATGTGGCGGTGCACATGCCCGACGGCACAGTCGAAGATGCTGTGATTGAAGTGAACAAACCTTATTCGCACGGCAGTCTGAAAGTGTATCAGTCTGGATATGATCCTGACAAAGGTGCCTTCTCCATCCTGGAAGCTGTACGCGACCCATGGTTACCCGCTGCCTTTGTGGGAATTATGCTCACACTGCTCGGCGCGCTCCTCCGCTTCTTCCGCATTGCCGGTGCTTCTTCTAAAGAATAACCGGGTATTTTTTGTAAGAATCTCGCCTCCGGCGCATTTATATTAGAAACAACCTTTTTATGAAGAACTTGAGATTTATCCTGACACTTGCCCTGGCTCTGCTTGGAGCGGACCTTCATGCCCAGGGCATCCACACAATCGACCTGAAGACAGGGGCGACTTTCAACTCTTTCATCTATGACGGTGATGTGTCTGCGTTAAGGGGAACTGCCTATGGCTACAACGGCGCTATCCGCTACACTTTCTTCTTTGACGGTCATGTAGGTGCATACGCACAGCTCGGTGCGCATAATGCACACGCTTCCGAAGCCCTCTATTTCGGCACGGCAGACAAGGCCGACGGTGGAAAGTATCTGTACAGGTTTTCAAGCGGTACTATCTATCACAAGGCTCTGGTGCCGACAATCACCCTGGGTGCGGCATACCGCTTTGATTTCGGACTGTTTAACATCACTCCCAGGATTGGTGCAGGGCTTGCCTGGAACAATTACTGCTTGGAATATGAGAGGCGTGCCAGAGACGGCCAGACCGGTCCGGAATATTATTTATATGAATATGCTAGAAAGTCAAGCAGCGTCGGGTATCTCATAGATGCACCTGAATCAACGGTCAATGTACCTGTATTGCTGCTGGGCTCTTCGATCCAGTTTTCATACTCTGTGGCTGACGATACATCATTTTTCATAGAACCTGGTATAGACTGGACTCCCGCGCCGATCAACATAGAAAAAACTGTTACTCCGTCGGCCAGGATGTACGAACCGGAGAACTGGGTTGAAGCCGTGGCATACGCTTCCGGTGCCGATCAGTGGCAGATAGACTACGATTCAAGAAAGACCGAAAAGGTAAGCACTCCTTCAACTCCTTTCTTCTACATCGACCTTGGACTACGCATCAAACTTTATTAGAAGAACGCTATGAAAAAACATATTGCAATCATAGCCCTTATCGCGGCACTTGCCTGCTCATGCGACAAATATTACGACGGTTATTATGATCCTGAGTATTACGCGACATCCAAAGATTTCCTCACTTTGAGGAACTATTCTTCAGATGTCACAGTATGGTTCATTCCTGCCAAGGAGAATTCTGAGACTCTGCCCGACGAACTTTCTGAATGGCAGAAGATTTCAATCTATGAAATCAACGGGCAGTCTGCGAGGACCCTTACATTCGACAGCGAAGACAACTACGTAACACCGGTCGAAACATACGGCATTGATGACGAAATGGTCATATATGTGTTCAAGAAGGAAATCTGGGATGCTTACGAGTGGAAAGACCTTGTAAAAGGAAAGAAATGGTCGGGTAAATGCTCGTTGAGCGTTAAGGATGCACTTGAATCTAAAAGTGTAATCACTTATCCGATCAGATAAGTGAAAGGTCGCCGGGCTTGATCCAGCCTATTTTGCGGAATATCCAGCCGAGAACGGTACAGATTACAGCTGGAAGCACGACACACACAAGTGCCAGCCCGATCCAGTCTGCAGCTGCCGGGGTGATTGCGGCGGCACCGTTTGCAAGAGCAGTCTCGGAAGGGGAGATCCATCCGGTCCATACGCCGATAGGACCGCAGAGACCGCATGTGCCCATACCCGAATTGACTGCAGCACCGTTCATCTGAAGGTGGAACACGCAGGTCGACAGGGGACCGGTAATCATTCCTGTGATGATGGGGGCGAACCAGATCTTGACATTCTTAAGAATATTTCCCATCTGGAGCATGCTGGTGCCAAGTCCCTGGCTGATGATGCCGCCCCAGCGGTTTTCCCGGAAACTCATTGCTGCAAAACCCACCATCTGAGCACAGCATCCCGCCACAGCTGCACCTCCGGCAAGTCCTGTAAGGCCAAGTGCCGCACATATTGCTGCAGAAGATATTGGTAGAGTGAGTGCTATGCCTGTGATTGTGGCCACCAGAATTCCCATCACAAAGGGCTGGAGCTCTGTGGCCCACATTATCAGATGACCAACCCAGGTCGCTGCACGGCCCACCGGCGCAGCGATAAGGCTGGCGATGCCGATGCCGGCAAGAAGCGTTACAACAGGGGTGACAAGAATGTCGATCTTGGTTTCCTTGCTCACCATCTTTCCTGCCTCAGCAGCTATGATGGCCACAAGATAAACTGCCAGAGGACCGCCTGCGCCACCCATGGCATTGGTGGCGAGCCCTACGGGAGCAAGGGTGAAGAGCACCATACCCGGGGCACCCAAGGCATAGCCGATGGCCACGGCCATTGCCGGCCCTACCATTGCTGCCGCTGCGCCGCCGATGGTGTATCCGTTGCTGCCGATTGTGAAAATGTTTCTTGTGAGGAAGCCGATGTGGAATTCAGCCCCGAGTGTGTTCAGGATTGTTCCGACAAGCAGGGTGCAGAAAAGCCCCTGGGCCATTGCCGACATTGCGTCAAGACAATAAGCCTTGAAGGATGGCTTAACCCCCTTGCGGTCAAGGAATGTCCTGAATGACATAGACGGCTATTTCTGCTGCAGGCCGTTCTCCTCTATGAAGGCTGCGAGTGTAGAGCCGTCGTCGATACTGCGCACCAGACTGGTGAGGATGGTGATTTTTTCTGCAGGAACAATTTTGAGGAGGTTGGCAGTTGACTCTTTCACGCAGTAGTCGCCGGCGATACCGCAGATGTCAAGCCCGTTGCAGTTCTCAAGCCAATGGCGGATGCAGCCTTTACCGAGATCTTCGAATGCGCCGTACTGCTCTTTGTCCTGTTCCTGTCCTTTGAAGAAGAGCTGCACTTTGTCGGCGCCCTGTGCAAGGATGGGAGAGAAGCAGTCGGGCAGTCCTGCACCCTGGGTGTATGCCACACAGTGTGCGGGCCAGATGCCCCCCTGTTCTGCAAATGAACAATGGTTGCCGGGATGCCAGTCGAGAGTGAAGATGACAGCATCGTAACTGCCGGCTATTTCAGCAATCTGCTCGGGAAGGTCCTCGCCTCCAGATACATACAGAGCACCTGAGGGGTCAAAGAAATCTCTCTGGACATCAACTGCCACAAGGATTTTACCGGGGGTGCTGAATTCAGCGCCGGCAGGTTTGTCTGTGCCTGTGGTGTTGCTTGTGTTGCTGGTGCAGGCTGCTGCAAGGAGTGAGGCTATGCACATGATAAATAGTTTCTTCATTGAGATATAAATGATAAAACACTCCGCAAATGTATTAACTTTGGCGCAAAATTTAACTAACAAACGATGAAAAAGATATTTTTTATGACGGCAATGCTTGCCATGACTGCCTGTGGTTCACACCAGCTGGGCATCGGTATTAAGTCCGAAAACCTTGATCCAACTGCTGTTGCAGGTGATGATTTCTATCAGTATGCCTGCGGCGGATGGATGGAGGCAAATCCTCTTACAGCAGAATATTCGCGCTACGGCAGCTTCGACGCTCTTGCAGAAAACAACCGCGAGCAGCTGAAAGGCCTTATCGAAGAGATTGTTTCAACCAATCACGATGCTTCTACAAATGCCGGCAAGATAGCCAACCTCTATAATATCTATATGGACACCACTGCCCGCAACAACCAGGGAATCGGGCTGGTGAAACCTTATTTCGACCGCATCGCTTCAATTACAAGTACCGATGAAATAGTTCCCATGATTGCCGAGCTTGGTCATGACGGCCTTGTAGACGGCTATTTCGGTTATTCGATCGGCGCCGACAGCAAAGACAGCAAGAACAATATCCTGGGAGTCTACCAGGGAGGTATCACCCTTGGCGAGAAAGAGTATTATCTTGACACCGACGAGGCTACCACCGCCATCCGCGAGGCTTACAGGAAACACATCGTACGCATGTTCACACTCTACGGTTTCGACCAGGCCGTGGCTGAGGCAAAGATGGCAGATGTGATGCGTATAGAGACCCGTATCGCCGAGAATTCACGCAGCGCCGTAGAGCTCCGCGACCCTGAGGCAAACTACAACAAGATGGCTATGGACCAGGTGAGAAGCGAATTCAGCGGCATAAACTTCGACCTTCTTTTCGCTTCTGACGGCATGACCGATGTCGATTTTGTGGATATGGGCCAGCCCGAGGCAATCCATGCAGTTGAGAAGATTATTGCAGAGGAGCCCGTCGAGAGCCAGAAGGCTTACCTGGAGTGGCAGCTTATCAACAATACAGCAACCAGTCTTACTACAGAACTTGACAATGCCAACTTTGATTTCTACGGCCGCGTACTCAGCGGCAGGGAAGAGCAGCAGCCCATGTGGAAACGTGCCACCAGCCTTGTAAGCGGTTATCTTGGTGAGGCGATCGGTCAGCTCTATGTTGAAAAATATTTCCCCGCTGCCGCAAAGGAGCGTATGGAGAAACTTGTGAAGAACCTTCAGACTGCCCTTGGTGAGCGTATCGACGCCCAGGAATGGATGAGCGACGAGACAAAGACCCTTGCACACGAGAAGCTGGATGCCTTCTACGTGAAGGTGGGCTATCCCGATACATGGAAGAACTATGACAATCTTGTTATCGACCCTGGGAAGAGCTTCTTCGAGAACAAGATAGCAATGCATCACTATTTCGTTGCCGACATGGTAGAGCGCAAGTTCAAGAAGCCTGTAGACAATACAGAGTGGTTCATGACTCCTCAGACAGTCAATGCATATTACAACCCCACAACCAACGAAATCTGCTTCCCTGCAGGTATCCTCCAGTATCCTTTCTTCGACATGAACGCAGATGATGCATTCAACTACGGTGCAATAGGCGTCGTAATCGGACACGAGATGACTCACGGCTTCGACGATATGGGCCGTCAGTTCGACAAGGAGGGCAACCTTAACGACTGGTGGACAGATGAAGATGCAGAGAAGTTCCAGAACCGCGTCCAGACACTTGTCGACTTCTTCGACAATATCAATGTGCTTCCCGACCTCAAGGCCAACGGCAGCCTTACCCTTGGTGAGAACATTGCAGACCACGGCGGTCTGATGATCTCTTACCAGGCTTTCAAGAACGCTACAAAAGATGCTCCCCTCGGGGAAGTCGACGGCTTCACTCCCGAGCAGAGGTTCTTCATTGCATATGCAAACGTATGGGCGGGCAATATCCGTGACGAAGAGATCCGCAACCGTACGAAGAGCGACCCCCACTCACTCGGCCGCTGGCGCGTTAACGGCACACTGCCCCATATCGATGCATGGTATGATGCATTCGGCGTGACTGAAGAGAATGCCATGTATAT
>JAGHVP010000218.1 GCA_018064305.1 Candidatus Equibacterium intestinale
AGAATAGCCGGTGACTGGGGTAAACTGACCGCTGGAATCCCTGTGAAAGCTATGACAGTTGACCAGGATCTAATTCCAGACGCCGGAGCGGTTACAAAAGAGCAGGCTCTGGCCAGGGTCCAGGAACTCGGTTGGAGCATGATCGGATTCAAGTCATTGATCAAGATGCTGTTCAATGCCGTGACAATGAAACTCATCAAGGAAACATATATCCTGGAGGTAAGCCAGGACGAGCTTTCCCGTATGCGTGAAGAATCGGGAGCCGGGACAAATGCGGCCCTTTGCCATTTTGCAATAAGCAGGCTCCTGGAAAAAATGCCGGCGAAGGAGAGATTCACCCTTCTCGAGGTGGCTGACCTCCGTGGAACGGCCTGCAACATGCCGGAAGACTTCTGCGGCAATTTCTCCCAGGCTGTAGTGATAGGTGATTTCAGCAGAGATGCCACTGCTGCCGATATCCAGAAGGCAGTGTCAGCCAGGTTGAATGACAAGAAGACGCTCAGTGACAATGTGCAGCTTTCTGCCAGCGCCCAGCTGTACGGGCTGCCCTATTTCATGTTTGATGCAAGCGACATGAACAGCCCCGATCCGAAGCTGTTCTACGTCAATAACCAGCTCAAGCTTAAAGCGTGCGAGGTGGATTTCGGCACTGGGATGCCTCTGAGGGCGCAGCAGGCGATGCTCCCCGATATGGTGAAACTCTGGCAGCCGGTGGCCGGCGGTCCTGTGCAGGTCATCTACGGAGGCTATGCCGCAAAAATCATGAAGAGAAAATAATCTGTTGTGATTACAGCCTGGCGGCGACGTCGCGGATGGAAGGGTAGGCATGGCGGAGAAGACGGCGGGCGCGGCGCGGGCTGCACCACCTGCCTTTCACTATGTCTTCTTCGGTCTGCACCTTGAGCGGCTCGCGGGCAGCCGAGGTCATCCGGTACCAGTGCGACTCCTTGAGTACGAAATTGCCTTTCATGTGGTAGGTGTGGAATGTGACGCAGACCTTCTCGCCAAGCACAAGATGCTCCAGCCCGGTTTCTTCCTGCACTTCGCGGACGGCGCACTGCTCAAGTGTCTCGCCCTCCTCTACGTGCCCCTTCGGCATGTCCCAGAAACCACGGCGGAAAAACAGCAGAAGCCTGTCACTGCCAAGCAGCGGCTTGCGGAAGATAGCTCCGCCGGCTGCCACTTCCACCTTGAGCCCTTTCTTGAAAAGTTCGAAAGCGGCATCGGTATCGGTGCAGCGCACTGTAATGTGCGGCTCGTCCTCCGCCTTGTCGAATTCTGCAGCCAGATTCTGCAGCCAGCACTCTCCGCCTGTTTCTTTTGAAGAAAATACAGATCCGTCGGCACGGCAGGCAGCGCAGCACCCTTCTGCATTTATGAAAGAAATGCTGCGTTCTCCAAAATATACTTTATAAAGTTCAGCCATGATTGACAATCGTTTGAAGATTTGCCAAAATTAAACAAATTCATTATATTTACATTTCCAAACAATTGAAATTAATATCGATATTATGAATACAACAGAGAAAAAAGTGGCCGAGGCTCTGCTTCAGATCAAAGCCGTAATGCTTCGCCCGGATGAGCCGTTTACATTTGCATCGGGTTGGAAATCACCTATTTATTGCGATAACCGCAAGATTCTTTCATATCCCGGGATCCGCTCGATGGTGTGCGACTGCATGGTAGAGACCGTAAACGAGCATTTCAAGGACGTAGACCTTATCGCCGGTGTTGCAACTGGTGCCATAGCAATGGGTGCCCTTGTGGCAGACCGTATGAACAAGCCGTTTGTGTATATCCGTCCGAAACCGAAGGACCATGGTACAGGCTCGCAGATAGAGGGTGTATGGCACAAGGGTGACAAGGTGGTAGTTATCGAAGACCTCATCTCTACTGGAATGAGCTCTCTGGCAGCTTCCAAGGCTATGTCAGACGCAGGATGCCTGGTAGACGGTATGGTGGCTGTATTCTCTTACAATTTCCCCACAGCGCGCCGCGCCTTTGAAAACACCAGCATCGAGCTGCACACACTCTCTAATTATGATGCACTGCTCGAGACTGCTGTGGAGCAGAATGTGGTTTCAATGGAAGACCTCGAGACTCTGCGCGAGTGGCGTTTCAGCCCTGAAACCTGGGGAAGATAACATGTCTGCACATTATTCAGGAAAACGAGTTGTAGTGGGGCGCCAGCCGGCTGTGATGTACAGCATGGTGAGCGACCTGCGCAATATCGTAAAAGGACTGCCCGAGGACAAGAGGGCAGGTGTGACCGCCACTGAAGATACTGTCACTTTCAGCGTGCAGGGGTTCAATGTTGGTGTGAGGGTTCTTGAACGCACTCCCTTCAGCCGTGTGGTGATAGGGCAGGGCGACGGCTCTCCCGTCAACTTCAATATCGCTGCCTGCTTCGACACTGTAGACTTTCCCGACAATCCTGACATCGACTGCCAGACCGGTTTCCACCTTGAGATGGATGTGGAACTGCCCGGTATGCTCAAGATGATGCTGGGGGGTAAGATGCAGAGTTTTCTTGACGAAGTCACAGATATGATTGCCCGCAGTCTGGCATAAGGGCTGAATCTGATGACAAGCCTTCCGGATAGTTTTGTCGTGTCTGCCAGAGAAGCTCTGGGAGAAGATGTTGCTGCGCGTCTTTTCGCTGCCGTAGAGGCCGGGGAGAGCGTGACTGCTGTACGCGCCAATCCGGCAAAGATTACGGCAGAGTCCCTTGCAGAGCATTTCAAGGATTCGGAGCCAGAGCCTGTTCCGTGGTGCCCTGAGGCACTCTATCTCAAGCACCGCCCTGTGTTCGCCCTGGATCCGTGGTTTCATGCCGGAGCGTATTATGTGCAGGACGCATCATCTATGTTCGTGGCTTCGCTGGTGAAAGGTTTGAAGGGTGGTTCAGCCGCCGGCGGTGAGGCTGTTCCGCAGTCTCTGCGAATACTTGACCTGTGCGCCGCACCTGGCGGTAAAAGCACTTCCGTGGCGCCGCTTCTTTCAGACAACGACCTTCTGGTGTCTAATGAGGTGATATCTTCCCGCGCCACAGTCCTTGCCGAGAATATGACCAAATGGGGCTGTCCCAATGCAGTTGTCACAAGTTGTGACCCTTCTGCATTCGCGGCAGTGCCCGGATTCTTCGATATCATGCTCACCGACGTCCCATGCTCGGGCGAGGGAATGTTCCGCAAGGATGCCGGTGCGGTGGGCGAGTGGTCGGCCGACAACGTGGCTCTGTGCGCTTCAAGGCAGCGCCGCATTGTGAGCGATGTATGGCCTGCCCTGAAGTGTGGAGGATATCTGATCTACTCTACCTGCACATTCAACCATTTTGAAAATGACGACAATGTAGAGTGGATCTGTGCCGAACTTGGCGCCGATGTGGTGCCGGTGGACTCTGTGGCCGACACGGCCTGCGCTGGTGCTCTCAAGACGCGCTGCGGCCTTCAGTTTGTGCCAGGCACAACCCGTGGCGAGGGGCTGTTCGTAGCTCTGCTCAGAAAGAACGGTACTGCCGTAGCGGCACGCCGCAAGCCCGACAGGCAGGGCAGAGGGGTAAAAAAGTGTGACTGCCGGCAATTGGGTGACGGATTCAATTCATATAATGTCACCACTTCTTCAGGTGAGCAGATCATCAAAGGCTATCCTGCTGTGCTGGAGGCTGACATCCGCTTCCTGGAAGGAGCTCTGCGCGTAATCCGGAGCGGCATAGCGGCTGCAACTGTGAAAGGGAAGGACCTTATCCCTTCAGCTGCACTCGCGCTCAGTACGGCCCTGGCAGCAGAAGCTTATCCCTCGGCAGAGATGGGCCTTGAGCAGGCCCTGGCATATCTGCGTCTGCAGCCTGTTGCCATTCCGAATGCTCCGCGCGGCTTTGTACTGCTGCGCTATAAAGGAGTTGCCCAGGGATTCGTGAAGAATCTGGGCAACCGCTCAAACAATCTCTTCCCCGCCGCATGGCGGTTGAGGATGTAGTATTCCTTTTATTTATTGCAAAGCCAGTTGTAGGCGTTGACAAACATGTCGACCCAGGGAGTGTCGGTGTCGTGGCGCATCGATGCGGGGTACCAGGGCCAGTTCCAGGGACGCAGGCAGCGCTCGGGGTGGGGCATCATTGCAAGATGACGGCCGTCGGGGCTGCACATGCCGGCGATACCCTCGGGCGAACCGTTGGGGTTGCCGGGATAGTCGTTGTAGTTGTATCTTACTGCCGGGATTGCGGTGCACTCGGGACCGAAGCTGAACTTGCCTTCTCCGTGAGCCACCCAGATGCCGAGCTTGCAGCCCTTGAGCGACTGGAGCATCACTGCGGGAGAGTCTTCAATGGTCACGCCCACGAATGCACTCTCGAATTTGTGCGAGTCGTTGTGCTGCATCTTGGGAGCGGTGTCGCGGCTGGCGGGAGTCATCACGCCAAGCTCTGCCATCAACTGGCAGCCGTTGCAGATACCGAGGCTGAGTGTGTCTTCACGTGCATAGAAGTCGTCGATTGCCTTGCGTGCCTTGTCGTTGTAGAGCAGGGCGCCTGCCCAGCCTTTAGCAGAACCGAGGGTGTCGGCATTAGAGAAGCCTCCCACAAACACTATCATGTTCACATCCTTGAGAGTCTCGCGGCCGCTTGTGAGGTCGGTGGTGTGCACATCCTTCACGTCAAAGCCGGCCATGTAGAGAGCCCATGCCATCTCACGGTCGCCGTTGCTGCCTTTCTCACGGATGATGGCTGCCACGGGTTTGCGGCCTGTACGCGCCTTCTCGGCACGTACCATGGGGAAGATGTAGCGCAGAGGCTGTTTCTTGTAGTTTTCGAAACGTTTCTCTGCCAGACCGTCTGCCACCTGGCGCTTGTCGAACAGATATGATGTCTTGAACCATGCGTCGCGCATTTCGTCCACGTCAAGGTTCAGCAGGCCGCGTGAGTACTCGATCTCGAGGGCGCGTGCTGCCTGCCAGTAGCCGATTTCGTAGCATTCGATGCCGTGGCGGCGCAGGATGCGTCCCACTTTCTTTCCGTCTACCTGGAGGATCACGCCGGGAAGCTCGCTGAGGAGCATATTGTCGTCAAGACCGGTGAGGTCTATGCGGAGACCGCCCTGGTTGCAGGGGAAGAGCCCCTCGAGAAGGGTTGTGACCATACCGCCGGCAGAAACGTCGTGACCGGCGATTATGAGCTCGCGGTGTACAAGGTCCTGAACGGCCTCGAAACATTTTGCGAAGTATGCCGGATCTTTGATGTCGATGCAGTTTGTACCCACCTCACCGCATACCTGTGCGTATGCCGAACCACCGAGGTTGTATTCGGGCTTGCGGTCGAAAGGAACGTAGAGTATGGTTGACGGGCGGCAGTCAAACGCTGTGTGGACAGTTTTTGCGACATCGTCTACAGGTGCCACAGTCGATATTATGAGTGTTCCGGGTGAGAGAACCTTTTCGCCGGTGGGATATTTCTGAGTCATTGACATAGAGTCCTTGCCTGTGGGGATGTTGATTCCCAGTGCGCAGGCGAAGTCAGATGCCCCCTTGACGGCGCTGTAGAGACGTGAGTCTTCACCATCGTTGAG
>JAGHVP010000018.1 GCA_018064305.1 Candidatus Equibacterium intestinale
GCATTGGCGCTGGCCTTGAAGTATGTGAGGCACTCGGGATAATCGCTCTGAGCAAGAGTAGTGCAATATGCAGTTTCAGTGGTGTGACGCACCCATTTCACGTTGCATCCCTTGAAGATATACGAGCGGTTCAGAATCTCAAGGTTCACTTTCTTCACTATATCATAAATGGGCGTCTTGTTACCGTATCTGTCAACAGGCGCATTTGAATTTTCAACTTCAAGGATTGCATCCTGGTATGTGAAATATTCAAGCCCCTGTGCTCCATATGCAAGGTTTGTGTACTGCGCCAGACGGATTGTCTCTACAGACGGAACCGGATAGTTGGCATCGCCGGGGCCGCAGCTGAGAGCGAATGCCCAGAAAGGACGGCCGGTGTTGATTGAGAAATTGCGGATTACCTCAAGGTTCATGTACCACAGCGGATCGACAAAGGTTGTGTGGATAGGATATTTGTCGAACGAGAAGAAATCGAAGTCGCACTGCATGTAAGCATCTGCCACATACTCCTGGAAAGAAGGATATCCGGGAGTCTCCCAGTCGGGCAGCAGGTTGATGTATGCAGGATGGACACTGTCCACAGCCTTGATACGCCTCTTTATCTCAGCCACCTGGGGCAGCCACTGCCTGGTGGGCTCGTCCAGGATCTGATATCCATACAGGGCAGGATGGTCTTTCAGCTCAGCCACGAATTCCTCCAGAGTATATGGATCATTACCATAACACGGAGAATACACTGTCCAGTTTGCCATTTCCACCATCACTTTGACACCGACCTCTTCCGCAACATCCAGCAACGCCTTCTCAGAAGCAAGATAGGCATCAGTCTCCCAGTTATACGATTGAGTCAGGGAAATAGTGAAACCAGCATCAGCCAGGTCCTGGAATCTTTCCCTGGTGGCGAATTCCGGTGTGAGGCTGTACCACGCCATGATCGGGAAGTCTTTTTCAAAAGGTTCGGGATAAATGATTTCCGCAGCACCTGCAACCAGGCCGAGATCGCCCACCACAGCACGTCCCCTGCCGTCAGAGAAGAGAGCCAGCACCTCGGTGCCCTCGATGGCAACGGGGGCGGTGACTGATATCACACCTGTAGAGAGTCCTGTCTTTTCAACCCTCACAATCCATCCTTCATTCTCCAGAGTGCTTACGGCAAGCGAATCGGCAACACCTTCCACACTGTATGCAACCTGAACTGTCTGGCCGGGGCCGATTTCAGCACCGGTCCCCTGAAGTGTCACTTTCAGGTCAACATTCTTGGCAATCGATATCTTTTCACCTGAAGCCAGGTTGATATATACATTGTTCTCGTCTTCTGTAATAAGCGACACAGGTTGTGAAGCGATCAGATCATCTCCTGCCGAAAGCCACTGCGAGCCACCGTCAAGAGAGTACTTGATAGATGAACCGTCCACCTTGAACTGGGGTGTCACGGCATTGCCGGCAATTTCCAGTTCGTTTCCAGATGCGTCTTTCAGGATATTGCCATCTATTGTCCAGTAATACTTGCCGTTTTTCTGGGTAAAAGCCACAGCCGCCGGCTGGGTATAGACAGTCACAACATCTTTTGCATTGAAAGTGAGAGTGAATCCCACTGTCCTGCTTCCTTCCTTGATTGGAGTGATGTCGGTGGCGCTGGCATTCTGCTGCAGCGCGTTGACAATGGCAGTGACTGCCTCAGCCTGGCTGTTCAGGAGTGAAGCGTCGCCTTTGAGCTTATTCAACTGCTGCTGCATACCGTCAAGCGTGGATGACCAGTTGGTGCATGCCGAGCACAAGAGCACCAGCAGTGAAAGGAGTGATACGGTTTTTCTCATTATGACAATTAGTTTTGATGCAAATTTATCCGATTCTTGAGCCACCGCCGAAAAAAGGACAGGCAAGTGACATTATCTACCAGGGAACAACCTGTATAGCAGTATTTTAAATAAAAAAGAGCAAACAGTGGAACAAAGGTTATTTTTATGTATCCTGACTCGATACGGGCGTAATCACAGACTGAAGTGCCGCGTCGAACTCCTCGTTAGGGACAGTAGAATGGTTTCTAAGGCGGGTCTTGTAATTGCGGACAGTGCTGTCTGAAATGTTGAGGATCTCACCTATCGTCACACTCTTGTGGATGCCCAGTCTCATCAGTGCAAGTATCCTGAGCTCGACAGGCAGACCTTTGCCGGATACCTTATCGAACCGGTATCCTTCTTCAAGAATCGAATTAACCTGGGATATGAAATCGGGGAACAGCCCCATGAAAGTCTGGTCGAAGCGGCGGAGCATGTCCTTACGCGTCTTGAGATAGTCGCTCCTGTAAATATACGGGACAATATCATCGAACTGATGCACCTTGACCTTCAGCTCTATATCCGAAATGAGCGTCTCCATACGGGAAATGTTCATTGAATCCTCTGCCAGCGTACGTTCGATATACGCACTCTTCAGCAGGTTGGCCTCCTGCAGTTCGGAATTGATGCGCGCCAGTTTTCCATTCATCTGATTGAGGTCTTCACCTTTCTTCTCAAGCAGAGAAGAGTACCGCCTTATCGACTTGTTCTGGAGCAGGATTACGAGCAGCAGCCCCAGAAGGACCGCCAAAGCCGCCACTGCAACCATCCATGCAGCATGAAGGTTATGGCGCTGCTGGACAGCCTTGTCGTAAACATCCCTGTCTATTTCAGGCAGCGAGAGCGAGGCCTCGAAAATCCTGTAGCTGGAGCCATAGAAGGTGGCGTTATCCATGGCAAGCGAGATATACCGGTGGGCCCGGTCTACTTCTCCCAGAGGATAGACCGACTCTGCAATCCTACGCAGCACAGGTTCCTGCCGCGATCCGGACCGGAGGTAGAGCTCTGCACTCCTTGTCATATATGATATGGCGGTGAGGGTATCCCCCATTCCAAGATTATACAGGCCGGCATTCCCCAATATCTCAGCCCGTTTCTCGGCACTTGCCTTTATGTTGGCTGAATTGCGCTGCTTGTTGTATTGGTACGCGAGCGAGTAATCTCCGTTGAAGGCCGACATCCTTTCGTTTGCAAGAATCACATTTTCGTCGTCAGGTGGAAGCAACGAGGATATCTCACCGACGATATCCCTTATCCTTTCGGCATACTCATCCTGAAACAGCCCGGACTCCCTGGCAAACATTCCAGCCTCGTACTGCAGTTCGAGGTTTGTCTTGAGATATGCCGTCCTGCCGCTCGGATTCAAGCCAGTACCATCCACACGGTCAAAGAGTTCCTGAGCCTCCTTGAAGGCTCCGGCACAAACATAGGTATGTACCTGACGCAGCTTTGCAGACAGGATCAGGTCTGCATCTCCCAGCTCATCTGCAATTTCAAGGAGCTGTTGTGCAACCTCGAGCTGGTCGGCCGACCTGAATGAAGAGCACTCGTTGTAAAGCAGGTCGGAATAAAGCCATCTTTCCCTTGCCGACAGCCGGCTTTCACCAAGTATCGACTTCAGCGCCACAATCTTGTTCTCTTTCAGTTTACGGTACTCCGCAACATTGTCAATAGTCCTGTCCAGAGAGTCGAGGCAGGTGACTATGCTGCGCATGTCATCGGCACGCGTCTGCAGAAAACCTTCAGCAAACGCATCCACCGGCAGCAGCACGCACAAGAAAAACAGAAATATGTCAACCGACCGCTTCATTTTTGCAAAATTAACCATAATTTTACAAAGCAAAATTACCTTCTATAACAAGTACTCTAAAAAAAAGGACAGATAAATGACACTAATATTTAAGATATCATCTATCAATCAACATTTTAAGTAAAAAATTATACACAGTCAGATAGAGAGCCCATGATGGATATCGTTGAAAAACAGCGCGCATTCTTCAAGACAGGCGCGATGCTGGGCAGATATGCATCAACATCAACCAAGCACAAAAGTATTATTCCTATGATAGAAGAAAGAATGATTGCACTGCGTGATG
>JAGHVP010000079.1 GCA_018064305.1 Candidatus Equibacterium intestinale
GGCCTCGGCAGGTAACCAGACCCGCCGCAGTCTCTTCGAGAACGTACAAGACAATAAAGAGACATTCCTAAAAGACCACGACTAGCAAATTTTCCCGGCAACGATCATCCAGATAAGCATTCCTATTGCAATCAGGGTCGTCATAACAATGACGGCAAGCCAGTTTGCTCGCAGGTCCTTGGGGTCGGTGAAACGTGTCGGAGTGAAGCGCTGGAGATATTCAAGAGTTGCCGACACGGCCAGGGAAATCAATGCCGAAACGGACAGGGAAAGGAACCTGCGGCGTTTCGGGGCAATCCAATACAGCAGAAGCGGCATCGGGAAGAACATCAGGAAGTGCACCCACCTGTCTATGCGGATGCCGAAAATGTAGTGTGGCACATTTATCTGGGAAACGTAATCGAGGCTTCCCAGACAAAGGTATGTCACCAGCGCGTAATAAACCAGCAGTACTGCCAGCTTGCCAACTATTCTGCCTGTTTTCTCCACTGTGCTGCCTGAAGGGTGTTCTTCATAAGAGAGACGATGGTCATGGGGCCTACACCGCCGGGTACGGGAGTGATGTATGAAGCCTTGGGTGCGACCTCGTCGAATGCAACGTCACCCACGATGCGGTAACCTTTGGGACGGGTCTCGTCGGGTACGCGTGTGATGCCTACATCAACTATCACGGCACCGTCCTTCACCATATCACCCTTGAGGAACTCGGGCACACCGAGAGCGGCCACGATAATGTCGGCGCTGCGTGTGTATGATGCGATGTCCTGTGTGCGGCTGTGGCAGATTGTAACTGTGCAGTCACCGGGATTGCCTTTCTGTGAGAGAAGGTTTGCCATGGGGCGGCCCACAATGTTGCTGCGGCCGAGCACCACGCAGTGCTTGCCCTTTGTATCGATGTTGTAAGCCTTGAGAAGCTCCATGATGCCGAACGGAGTTGCAGAGACGAATGTAGGCAGACCAAGTGAAAGCTTACCGACATTCACCGGATGGAAGCCGTCGACATCCTTTGAGGGGTCAACAGCCTCGATGATGCGCTGTTCGTTGATATGTTTGGGCAGAGGGAGCTGCACGATGAAGCCGTCGACATCGTCGTCGTGGTTCAGACGGTCAACCTCTTTCAGAAGCTCTGCCTCTGTTGTTTCTTCGGGGAGGCGCAGCACTGTGGAGTTGAAGCCAACTTCACCGCAGGCTTTCTCCTTTGCTGCCACATATGTTTTGCTGGCTCCGTTGTCACCCACCAGGATAGCTACCAGATGAGGGCGTTTCTCTCCGTTTGCAACCAGTTCTTCAACTTGTTTGGCAATCTGCTGCTTGATGGCTGCAGATGTGGTTTTTCCGTCTAACAATACCATGATATCTAATGTTTTATGCTTTATTATCTATGTTTTTTCTTCATCATCTGACGAGCCATCGCCGGGCCGCCTGCCACGCTCTTCATCACCTTGCGGGTGCCTTCGAACTGTTTGAGAAGGCGGTTGACCTCTACCAGTGAAGTGCCGCTGCCGTCGGCGATTCTTTTCTTGCGGCTGCCGTTGATCACCTGGGGGTTCTCACGCTCGTAGGGTGTCATAGAAAGGATGATTGCCTCGATGCCCTTGAATGAATCGTTGTCGATATCCACATCCTTGAGCACCTTTCCCATACCGGGGATCATCGATGCCAGATCCTTGATGTTGCCCATCTTCTTGATCTGCTGTATCTGCTGGTAGAAGTCTTCGAGCGAGAACTGGTCCTTTGCAAGTTTCTTGTGCAGGCGGCGGGCCTCCTCCTCGTCGAACTGTGCCTGTGCCTTCTCTACGAGAGAGACAACATCACCCATGCCCAGGATTCGGTCGGCGATACGCTTGGGATAGAATACATCCAGAGCCTCCATCTTCTCTCCGCTGCTTATGAACTTGATGGGCTTGTCCACAACTGCCTTGATGGTGAGGGCCGCACCACCGCGGGTGTCACCGTCCATCTTGGTCAGTACCACGCCGTCGAAGTCGAGACGGTCGTTGAAAGCCTTGGCGGTCTCTACAGCGTCCTGACCGGTCATTGCATCCACAACGAAAAGGATTTCGGAAGGATTGACAGCAGCCTTGATGGCAGCCATCTCGTTCATCATCTCTTCGTCTACAGCCAGACGGCCGGCAGTATCTATGATTACAACATTGTAATTCTCTTTCTTTGCAATCTCAACGGCGTTCTTTGCAATTGATACAGGGTCCTTCACGCCGTCTTCAGTGTAAACGAACACACCTATCTGCTCTGCCAGGACCTTCAACTGGCCGATTGCGGCGGGACGGTAGACGTCACCTGCAACCAGCATCACATTCTTCCCTTTCTTCTCCTTGCAGTTGAGTGCGAACTTGCCGCTGAATGTAGTCTTACCGGAACCCTGGAGACCAGCTACCAGAACGATTGCGGGAGAGCCCTTGAGGTTCACCTCTGTCTCTGTGCTTCCCATCAGTTCAGCCAGCTCGTCGTGAACTATCTTAACAATCATCTGCTCGGGGCGTACTGCTGTGAGCACATCCTGCCCTATTGCCTTTGTCTTCACCCTGTCGCAGAACTCCTTGGCAATCTTGTAGCTGACATCGGCGTCAAGCAGAGCTTTGCGCACGTCCTTGAGGGTTTCCGAAATGTTGATTTCGGTAATCTTGCCCTGGCCTTTTATAAGTTTGAAGGATTTCTCCAGTCGTTCGGTTAAGTTTTCAAACATAGTATCTAATTTGTTTTATTATCTGGTAATCAATGTATCTGAATAATATGCAGGAGCAAATTCACGGCAGTTGTAGCGCATTGCCATCACCTGTCCGTAGGCACCCG
>JAGHVP010000197.1 GCA_018064305.1 Candidatus Equibacterium intestinale
ATATCTCAATTACCTGATCATAGTACAGCTGTCTTTTGGTGGTGTGTTTAAAGTTCATCGTTAACTCTTTGTTGTGAGTCAACTTTTTTCAGTTAAATACAGAATTCCGAAAATAAGCCTGATTTTCGGCCACGAGCCAGTTGCTGGCCGAGAAAATACATAATTCTCGGCCGCGCCTCCCAGGCTTACCCGTTCACCTGCTTCATGAGGGTTTCCTTCGCCTGCCCGAGGAGCTTTTCGGCACTTTCGGCAAGTGCGGCACCCTTGTTGGCGATGGCGCGTGCCTGGGCCTGTGCTGCCAGCTTCATCTCGGCAATCCTGCCGGGCTTCTCTTCCTTGCGCAGGAACTCCAGCTGCTGCTGAGGCATCTGGCGTTTGAACCCTTTCTCTTCCAGTACCTTGACCGCTGTGTCGTAGCCTATGTAGAAGAGTGTCTCTACCTTGCTGAGGTCGTAGGCGCTGTATTCAGAAGTGTCGATATTGATGAAGATGTCGGCCTGCTCGGCGTGGGGCATTGTGTTTGACAGGAACATCAGGAACATCGAGCGCATGGCCACCGAAGCGAGGTTGTCTTTATACTTCTTTTCTGAAGCGTGGTGCAGGTTGATGGCTATGGCTGTCTTGCACCTGCTGCGGATGGGCGCAACCGGCAGGTTCATCAGCACTCCTCCGTCAACATAGTGCCTGCCGTTTATCACCATCGGCTGGAATATCACAGGTATCGAGCATGACGCCACCACGCGCGGTGCAATCTCTCCTGTGGTGAATATCTGGCTCTTGCCGTTCTCGATGCAGGTGGTGACGATGTGGGTCTCTACCGGCAGCTCTTCGATGTTCTTGTAGGGGATCAGGCTGCGGATGTGCTTCACAAGCGGTTTCGATCCGAAAAGACCTCCCTTGGGCACCTGTGTGTCAAGCAGGTCCCTGAAATCGAGAGTGGAGAACTTGTTGGCCATGTCAATGGGCTTCATCCCGCTGGCATAGAGCGCCGCCGCGATGCTTCCGGCGCTGGTGCCCGCCACCACGTCGGCCTTGATGCCGTATTCCATAAGAGCCTGGAGGGCACCGCAGTGTGCCGCCCCCTTTGCGCCTCCACCGCTGAAGGCGATTCCGTATTTACATTGTTTCATAATAACACAAAGATAATTTTTTTGATTGAATTATATTTGTATCATCAAACATCTTGATTATGAAAGTCAGTATCATCGGAGCCGGTAACATGGGCGGTGCAATAGCCCGCGGCCTTGTCAATTCAGGTAAAGTAGCGGCAGGGGATATCACCCTTACTGCGAGGCACAGGGAAAGCCTTGATGTTTTCGCACCACAGGGCTTTGTGCTCACAACAGACAATGCTTCAGCTGCGTCTGGCGCTGATATGGTGATGATTGCCGTAAAACCGGCGGCAGTCTTCGCCGTGGTGGATGAAATAGCTGCATCTCTTGCAGACGGCAGCGTGGTGGTGTGCATTGCGGCAGGTATCGACCCGGATGAATTTATAGGCCATCTCGATGCTGCAGGCAAGGCTGCTGTAGACCTCGTATATGTGATTCCAAACACAGCTGTGGAGAATTGCAGCGGGGTGAGCTTCGTGACGCCTGTGCGCGACAACCACAACTCTGCAGGCAAGGTGGCGGAGCTTTTCGGTGCCATGGGGCTTGTGAAGGTTGTGGACATGGAGGGGCTTGTGGCCGGTATGGCGCTTTCGTCGTGCGGCATTGCATACGCCATGAAATATATCCAGTCATGCATCGAGGTGGGCTGCTCGCTTGGCTTCAGCGCAGAAGAGGCGCGCAGCATAGTGTTATCTACAGTCGGTGGCGCAGCCGGTCTGCTCAGCTACAGGGACTCTTCCCCTGAAATTGAAATCAGGCGCGTGGCCACTCCCGGTGGACATACCGAGAAAGGGTTGCGCAGGATGGATGCGGCAGGCTTTACAGAAATAATCAAGGCAGCGATGCTGGACAGCGAGTAACGTGGCTGCCGGAAACGCAGCCTACAGACTGCCTAGCAGCAGGAATACCATACCCAGCAGGACCACGGCCAGATCTACCGCCTTTGCCTTGAGGTTCTTCTCCTTGAAGAGGATGGCGGCGCAGAGGAACGAAATTATCACCGAACCGCGGCGGATGGTGGAGAGCACCGATATCATCGAGCCGTCGAAGGTGAGGGCGTACATGTATGCGAAGTCGGCTATCGAGACGCATACCGAGATGAGGGGGATGCTCCATTTCCACTTCAGCGGCATGGCGCTGTCATCTGCCTTTGCCCCGGCGGGCTGTACGGCGCTGCCTTTGCCGGCCTTTACCTCGCGCCGGTGCTGGGGCAGCCACACCAGCAGCATGACGGCCGCCATGAGGATGGCGTTGTAGAAGTTGAACCAGCTCTGCACGAACACACTGTCCATCTCGCGCAGCAGATATTTGTCGTAGAGTGCACTGGCCGCGCCCAGCAGTGTGGCGGCCGCGCAGCACCAGATGCCGCGGTTGTGCTTGAAGTCGATGCCTTCGTTGCGGCGCGATGTCAGGCTCAGCATATAAAGTGATCCGAGCGACAGCAGCACACCTGTCCACTGCAGCAGGTTAAGCCTCTCACCGAAGATGAGGATGGCGCCAAGCAGCACGAATACAGGACGGGTGGCGTTGATCGGGCCGTAGATTGAAAGCGGGACGCTGCGCAGCCCGTAGTAGCCCAGAGTCCAGGATGAGAGCACCAGCATGGCTTTCAGCAGCAGGAGGAGCTGCTCGCGCGGGGTGCCTCTGGATATTTCGAACATCGTACCTTCGAACCAGCCGAAGCCGCCCAGGCAGTTGATTATGAAAGGAAGGAAGAAAAGCAGCGAGACGGCAGTGCTTATTGTAAGCACGGGAATTACCGGATTACCCTTGAGGGAACTTTTCTTGGCAACGTCGTAGAAGCCCAGAAAAGTCATCGATATCAAACCTAAGAATACCCACATAGCGGGTGCAAATGTATGAATTTTGTAGAAATTGCGTTAATTTTGTGCCGCTATGAAAAAGATATTCGTGTTTATTCTGATGACTGCGGCCATGCTTACTGCTTCATGCGTCTTTGAATCAGAGAATGATGCTGTTTATGAAATTTCACTCGGAACGACCAGCTACAGTGTGGGTGGCACCAACCCCGCCGGTGTTGCATATCAGGCGGCTGAGGAGGTAAAGGCACAGGTGCGTGACTTCTCGCAGCACTATCTGTCACAGTGGGTGTGCACCTACACCAGCAACAACACTTTCCAGCAGCAGGAAAGTGATGCAGTACTCAAATGGGAGGAGGCCCTTGCCGCATTCCAGAAGATTCACGATTCTTTCGTGACAAAATACGGCAGTACACCATCTGACGGCAGCACCTATGAGTGCACCTACAAGCTGTATCTCAAGCGCAACGACCCTTCGAAGGGCGACGCAGTGGTCTGCGAGTCTGCTTTCGTCTTTGAGATCAAGTAGCAGCGGTCTTTATCGCTGCGTTGTCTGCAGCATTTTACCTTACGCTGTGCATTATTGAAGACCAGCCACTTATGCCTATCACACTCAGGTATGGGGCAAAAACTTCTTCCCAATCATCCGTCATTCCAAACCCTTGGGTCTGCCAGATTCTGGGGGTATGAGTGATAAGCAAGCCCCCACTTGAAGTCACCTTCACACTCTGAATATTGCAGCAGAATGTCCAGCATTTCTTTAGGAGAATACTCCTGACTGTTGGTCCCGGTGCTGCACATATTGTCTGGGGCGCGGTGATGCAGATCGTGCCCGTTGTGGTTGTGCTCTGCACGATTGTAACACTCCAACCTTGAGGTGCAATCGCCCTTATGTGCGCTTGTCCTGTGTCTCCCGAAATAGAGTATGGAATCGTAACCATGCAATCAGAAGTGATGCTCTCGGGGATGGAGCGCAGCGGAAATGCTCAGGAGCATAGCTGCCAGCGTGATACAAGGCGCGGCGGGCAGAAATGCAAACAATAGCTGCCAGCGCGATACAAGGCGCGGGAACAGAAATGCCGTTCGGTGTTCCCGGGCCCGTTTGGCCCCCGCGATGTCCGTTCCCGGGGACTAAGAACAAATTCGCGGCTTTTCGTTCGTACTCCCCTGCACATCGACCCGAAACTGCCGCTCCCGCCGGGGACTAAGAACATTTTCGCGGCCTTTCGTTCGTGCTCCCTTCCATCAGCCCCCGGAACTCCACTTCCGTCACCTATCTCTGTGCCGGCAAACTTCGGAACTGACCCCATCGAAGCAAATCTGAAGGCAGTTTCTCTGTCACGAACCGCATATTTCGCCCAAAATCTGAGACTCGTGACAAGGATACAGTGGTTTAAGCCCCATTCGATGTCACGACTGCCGTTTTTGCCGGGAAAATTGATAGTCGTGACAATGTACCACCATCGGGGCAGAATTCCGTGTTTGATTGATTATTCATCTGCGTCAAAGTGAGTTCTGCGCTTTACGAAGTCACTGCGTAAGTGCAGACTCGCGTAATTGCTATGGAGCAATGTCTCTGGCGGTGTATGTGCCGGCTGGCGGCCGTAGTAGTGGTGTAGCGGTGAAAGCGCGCCTGCTGGCGGCATGGTGGAGGCGTGGCGGAATAGAGGCGCCGCTTGACGCTGCACAAGAGAGGGTGCTGCCGCAATCCTTAACCTCCTCCTTTTGCAGCCGTCCCTTCGGCCCGGCTGTAACGTCGTCGCGCAGAGGATTGTTTTCCGGCAGCCGCCTCACATGTGCCCGGCACTTCCGCTTTCGCTCCAGCGCCGGCCGCTACGGCTTATATTCCGCCACTGCCTCCACCAAGTCCGCCCGTCGCAGGCGCATCATTGTCCCGAATGGTCCCAGCGATGTCCGTTCCCGGGGAGAAAAGACTTCGGATTGCCCCGCGCCGCCAAAATAGCGTCTGGCAGTATGATCCTGAGCATATCATCTCCGGCGGGCTGAAGCCCTGCTGCTCGGGCCGCAAGCATAATAATGCTTGCTGTGAACACCCTCGCGACCCGTGATGTTTAAACGGGAGGCACCGCCGCAGATGAGTTCCGCGCCAGCGGGACGAAAGCTGCGAGCGGGGGGATGGAGCGTAGCGGAAATGCTCAGGAGCATAGCTGCCAGCGCGATACAAGGCGCGGGAACAAAAAAGCCGTTCGGTGTTCCCGGGGCCGCTCCGTGATGCCGCTTCGGGAACAGAAATGCCGTCCTGGGGAGAAGAGCCTTCGGATTGCCCCGTGGCGGCGGAAAAGTGCCCGACCCGGGGAGAAGAGCCCGCGGATTGCCCAGCGGTGGCGGAAAAGTGTCCGTCCGGGGAGTGAAGCCCTCGGAACGCCCAGCGGAGACGGAAAATTTTCACTAAATGGGGACCTGACGGCAGAGACTCACCCGCGCAGCCCAAGCGGGATGAAAACTGTGAGCGGGGGATGGGGCAAATGCGTCTGGCAGAAATGCCATCCAGCCACTGCCAGCGCTGAAGGTGACAGTACGTATGTGATAACTCAAATTTTTGCATATCTTTGCAAGTATGAAATAGATTTGGAGGTCAATGATTATTTGGCTATTTTTGTTCATTACTAATTGCGGAAAAAGAGTACTTATAAACGGAAAGTGTATGAGAAAAACAGCGTGGGTTGCACTTATTCTTCTGGGGACTGTTGTATATGTTTCCTCTTGCAACAAGATTGAAATTCCTCCCAAGCCAGACATAGCCCCAGCACCTACGGGGTATGTGGATTTGGGGTTGCCCTCAGAGACAATGTGGGCTTCCTGTAATTCAGGGGCAGATTCTATTACTGAACTCGGTATTACTTACACGGGGGGAGATGCATTAAAGCTGGACTATCCGGGTTGGCGTTTGCCGACAGTGGCAGAAATCAAAGAACTTATTGACAACTGTAAGTGGGAATGGTCAGAATATGATAAGGGATTCTTAGTGACAAGTAAGAGGAAAGGATATGAAGACCGTACTATTTTCCTCCCTGCGAATGCCAATTCCTTTGAGGCGATGTATTGGTCATCAACTACGTATAAACAAGATAAAAAAGATTTTCTGGCGAGTCTGCAATGCAAGTACGATGATGTAAGGGACCGTACGAAAACACCCACAGTCTATACAAATAATTTATCCTTTACTACCTCTTATCCCGTGCGGTTGGTGAGAAAAACACGTAATTTAATATCCAAAGGCATGCCTTATGTGAATTTAGGATTAACCTCTGAATTGAAGTGGGGATGGTATAATATAGGTGCTACAAGTGATCTCGTAGGTAATGGTAAACCCGAAGGATATGGAGATTATTTCGCTTGGGGAGATACTTCAACCTATTACATGAATTGGAAAGGCGATTATGGGGATACCATCGCGTATAATCAATGGAAAGAAGAAAAATATAGAGAGAAAGGATATGGGTGGAGTAACTATAAATTCATTAAAGATAGTTATATAGGGGGAGATACAATTTTGCCAGAAAGAGAAGATTTTACGAAATATGCAGGGGATACTCTCACTCTTAAGCCTGAAGATGACGTGGTAAGTTTCCGCATGGGAGAAGGTTGGCGTATACCAAGAAAGGAAGAATTTGAAGAACTTTATAATGAATGTTATTGGGAATGGACAAAGAATTATAACGGTACTACAGGCGTTGCGGGCTATATTGTTTACAAATCCCAGGATAAAGCGACCGATTACCAAATGACGAAAGAAGGGACCCATACGTATTCAATGGAGAAAGATCTTTATATATTCCTTCCTGCCGCCGGGTACTTACAAGGTAAGGATTTCGGCAACGCTAATGTGGATGGCTATTATTGGTCTTGCGAGTTAAAGCCGGAGGCAGAGTTGCCGTATGAAGAAGATAGCATAGATTACTATAAAG
>JAGHVP010000118.1 GCA_018064305.1 Candidatus Equibacterium intestinale
GTGTTCTACCTTACCGGTTCCGCCGACAATGGGACCGGTTCGTTCGAGAGGAACAGCTTCCTCAGCACCAACCGTGTGAACCGCGTGAAGACCTACCTGAAGAACAAGTTCGGCATCCCCGAAAACCGCATCGTCATCAAGGCTGCCATTGTCTCTGACAAGCACGAGGACGGCCGTCTCGACAGGTGCGTGCTCTTCGAGAACGAGTAAAAAAGAATTATGCGGAACAAGGTCTGGGGAACAATTATATTGAAATCAGAGCGTCGCATAGTTGACGACCGGACAAATACACAAGACCCACCTCTGCATGCAGGCCGCAGCGGATGGGGAGTGAAGGCCTGTAGCAACATACAAAACAACAAGAATGAAATTACCGTCATCACCGTACAGACAAACGATGCCCCGGGTGCCGGATATTCGACTCGGGGCTGCTACTCAATTGATTTATGAGCATTAGATACCAACAACGTTTCCTTGTTCCCGTAGTTTTACTATCCCTCGTCGGGGGGACAGTTGCCATCGTTAAGTACATTATGACACGAACTGCTGACATATATGACCTCTTTGTCGCAGCATCGTGCCTGACAGGCCTTGTCATCCTCTGCGCAGACAGACGCCGCGCTTACAGACAAATCACCTTTAGAAACTTTACGATTCCGGACCATGTCTTCTTCTGGATTCTACTGAAACTGTCATGCTCGGGCATCGTCATCGGACTGCTGGCAGAGGCTGCGCCTCTGCGGCTCACCGCATGCGCAGCCTACTTATTGTTCACAGTCTCGATTCGCTCTGTCCTTGTGCGGGTGAAACGTAGGAACACATGCTGCAGATACTAGCAGCATCAGTCATCACTTGTTCAGGGGTCGGTGGCCCCTCAGACACTTCTCGGGAAGAGAAGCACAATAGTTTTACCTGAAAACGAATAAATACATAACTACCATGGTTACAATAACTGAATACGTATTCACTATGTTGTTCTGGATTCCGCTTTCCGTTATCTGCGCCGTAATCATATACTTAGGCTTCTTCACGATCAACATGTTCGACATTGCTGTCTGCGGAATCATGTTCGTGTTTGGCATAACAAGGGTCATCCTTTCCTCCCTACAGGTGAATGGAAGGCGCTTCTACGGCCGAAGGGACCTTTTTGACATATGGTCAGCTTTTGTTTGCCTTTTCATCGTACTGACCATGATTTACCTAGGCCACGTTGACAGAGGCAGGTGGCTGAAGGCCCTGCCTTCTTTCCGCGTCCTTGCATGCATGGGAGCAGTGCTGTTCATGTTTCTCTACGTTATCATAAAGGCAATTCGCAAATACAGGAGGACGAAACGGGCACTTTCACTACAATAATCTCTTGCGGCAGGGAACTAGTTAGCAATGATGTCCCCGCAGTGATGCGTGCAGTCCATTTAATTAAAACAACTTTTTGAGCGTTCCGGGAGTGGGAAAGTGATTCTGTGGCTTTTGTGCGAAGGATTGCAACGCTCCCGGATTTTTTACAAGAAAATACTTCTGGCCGGAACAACCAGAGGCATGTGACAGGAGAGACAGATGTATGGCAAACGAATTATGTGGAAGATGCTGGTGGAGGTTGAACCGTCGCCCTTACGGTATCTGTCGGCGAATGGTCACTTCCATACAATCTCTCTGATGGCACATGGGTTATCAGACATGAGCACAGAGGATGGTTTGACATTGAGTATAAATCCTTCTACTGTGATTCTGGAATAATTTTGAAAAGAGTGAGTTAATTCCTATTTACTAACGACATAAGTATTATTCCGTAAACAACTATTTGTCGTATATGTTTTTTTATACGCATTTAAGACACTATGTCATGAACAGAAAGAATTTTTTAATTTCAGTCATCGCGCTGACTCTTTCGGCATCCATCGCTTCAGCGCAGAATAGTGCCCTTGAAGTCATGGGCGGCTATTCCATGCAGCCTTACTCTGTCAAGGGAGACGTCCGCACCGCGGCAGGGATACTCGGCGGCGGCAACATCTTTATCCGTTACACTTATTTCTTCGGGAAGCACTTCGGTGTCTTCGCGCAGATCGGATTGGAGAATACCTACGGAGACGGAGCGACGTTCTTCAGTACCAGGAACAAGGCTGACGGTGAATGTTACCTGTACCGTTTCAACGGCCACGAAGGTTATGAAAGCGGGATGAATATCTATAGCGTAGGTGCGGCATACAGATGGAATGTCGGCATATTCCGGTTCACCCCGATGCTCGCAGTTGGGGGTGGGGACTTCTCCGGCTATAACTACTCATACGAGAGAAGGAGCCGCAGCGGCGGATCAGGTCCTGAGTTCTACACCATCAAGCCGGAAGGGTATCACAAGTCCTATGACTATCTCATCGACGAATGCGACGAGAGGCTCGCCCCGACACCGATGCTTGTTTCTGCAGATTTCCTGGTCGCCGTGATGCCTGACAGGCGGTTGTTCCTCTTTGTCCAACCGGGAGTCACGCTCGCACCGTTCAGGATAGGCGTCAAGACCACTGGGTGCGGGTCAGTTCCGCGCTACAGCCCGTCGAACTGGGCCGAGACCGTTGCGTATGCCGGTGCTGCCGACTGCTGGGTAAAGGATGCCGGATCTGATGTTACATCAACGGAGCGCTGCTTCATTTCACCGTTCCTGCACCTGAGCGTTGGAGTGGGAATTAATTTCGGCTACAAAAACAAAAGATAGATAGCTATGAAAAGACATATTGGATATATTTTTCTCATCGCCCTGGCAGTCGCCGGCCTGAGCTCTTGTGATAGATACTACGACGGTTACTACGATGACCTGTATTATGAGACTAACACCGTTTTCCTTACTCTGAGGAACTACTCCTCCGAAGCGACAGTCTGGTTCATCCCCGATGTTAAGTGTGATGGGGAACTTCCTTCTGAACTCTCGGAATGGCAGAAGATAGCTGTGTATGCGGTGGAACCAAAGTCAGCTGTGCAGCTCACCTTTGACAGCAGCGATGATTATGTGACCCCTGTGGAGACTTACGGAGTCAATGACCGGATGGCCATATATGTCTTCAAGAAGGAAGTGTGGGACAGTCATGACTGGCCCGAACTGGTCACCGGAAAGATGTGGTGCGGCAGGTGTAGCCTCAGCGTTGAAGAGGCCCGTGAACTCCACAGCATAGTCACATACCCGATGCGATAACAATCGCACCTCAATGTGACGCCGGCTTTTCCCTCTTCCTCTCCATTCTGTTAGGGAATGGTATTTGCTGCAATGGGAACTCAAATGCATGATCATTGGTTTTATCTAGGGTAGACCGAAGAAATCATATGAATAGGTTACTTTTGATTTCCGTATTTATGATTGGTGCCTCGCTTTTCAGCATGCCTGTAAAAGCTCAGACAAATCGTTTTTCCCCTCGCGACAGCCGCAATGACTTTTCCGCAGGTTTCGGTTGGATGATTCCCATGGTGCAGGGCAATCTGGGATCCGACTGCAATGAGGGTACGATGGCCCGTGTTGACTACAGGCATTTCTATCAGAACCGGGCCGGCTTCGGCATCGGTGTCCAGCATGTGAAGGATTACATGGATGTGGATGGCAACATCGGAATGCCTCTGAGTTTCGTATGCAGGTCCGAACTGCATGATTTCGGTGAAGTTGTCGGAAGAGGTGTGAAGAACGCCTTGGAGTACGATCCGTTCGAAGATTATGATGCATATTACATGCAGGA
>JAGHVP010000061.1 GCA_018064305.1 Candidatus Equibacterium intestinale
GTATATGTATTTCTTTGCGATAGCGCTTTTCTTCCTGCTACTCGAGATGCTGGTTTCAGACAGGAAGAGCAAGAAGAAGCTTTTTGTGCTGGGTGCGCTGCTTGTGCTGACATCGGTCCAGGGCTTTGCCCAGACAGACCGTCATGAAGTGCGCAGCGGCAACCGCGATTTCAAGAAGGAGAAATTCTCCGAGGCTGAAATAGATTACAAGAAGGCTCTGATAAAGGATTCGACATCAGTTGCAGCCAATTTCAATCTTGGCAATGCAATGTACAAGCTTGGCAACTACGCCGAAGCCGACAAATACCTGAAGGCTTCTGCCGACAGCCTTTCGCGCAGCAGCAAGGCGGCCGACATGTATTTCAACACTGCCGACAGCTTCCTGCAGCAGCGCCGCTGGAGCGAGGCTATCGAGGCGCTCAAGGAGTCGCTGCGCCGCAATCCCGGCGACATGGATGCCAAGAGCAATCTGGCATATGCCCAGAAGATGCTGGAAAACGAGCAGCAGAACCAGGACCAGAACCAGGATCAGAACCAGGATCAAAACCAGAATAACGACCAGAATCAGGATCAGGACCAGAATGATGATCAGAATAAGAACGATGACCAGAACAATGATGATCAGAACCAGGACCAGAACCAGAATAACGACCAGAACAACGACCAGAACCAGGACAACAACCAGCCTGACAACAAACCTCAGGGTGGCCAGCAGCCCAAGATAAGCCCCGAGGCCGCGCAGCAGATGCTGGAGGCCATCCAGGCAGAGGAGAAGGAGACACAGGACAAGGTCAAGAAAGAGAAGGCGGCGATTCTGAAATCAAAACAAAAAGAGAAGAATTGGTAGTATGAAAAAATCTCTCACACTTTTATTCATATTGTTCGCCTCACTTATGTCGGTGCAGGCGGTGGCGCAGCAGCACCTTGTAGTCCAGGCACCGGATGTGGTGGCTGTGGGCGAACCGTTCAGGGTGGTGTTTACCGCAAACGGTGCAATCTCCGACTTCGAATGGGGCATCACAGACGATTTCGTGCTGATGTGGGGGCCGCAGAAAGGCACAAAGAGCATCATAAGCATTGTGAACGGCAAGCGTGAGAGCAGCAAGACAGAAACCTACACATACCTTCTCCAGGCTTCGAAGAAAGGAAAATTCACTCTCCCCGGAGCTTCATGCAAGGTGGACAAGACCCAGTGCAGCACATCTTCGATCACGATAGAGGTCGTGGAAGGTGAAACAGACGCAGCCGGGCAGCAGAACCAGCAGGGCGGCAGCCAGCAGGGCGGCAGCCAGCAGTCAGGCCAGGCAGCAGGGCAGCAGGGCGGCAGTGATCCTGCAATCACCGGCACAGTACCTTCGGAAGATATATTCCTCCGCCTGAACCTCAGTCAGAAACAGGCAGTGAAAGGCGAGCCCATAGATGCAGTGCTTAAAATCTATACAAGGGCCGATATCTCTGGCTTCGAGGATTTCAAACTCCCCACATTCAACGGCTTCTGGAGCAAGGCAACCTACGAGCCGCAGAACCTGGAGTTCCGCAGAGAGAATGTGGGCGGCAAGATATACAATGCCGCCGTTATTAGAAGATACACCCTGATTCCCCAGCAGGAGGGCAGCGTGACAATCGACCCCTCTGAGGTGGTGTGCCAGATAAGGGTACGTGCACAGGGGCGCACAGGCTCGATTTTCGACGATTTCTTCGACTCATACCAGACAGTGCGCAAGAGAATCTCCACCGGCCCGGTGGTGGTGAGGGTGAACCCTCTGCCCTCGGGCGCTCCGGCATCGTTCGGAGGAGGTGTGGGAGAGTTCGACATCACAGCGAAGTTCTCTACCGATTCGATATCTGCAAATGAGGCGGCATCGCTCATCGTTACCGTTTCAGGAAAAGGGAATGTCTCGATGCTGAGCGCTCCCAAGATAGAGTTCCCTTCAGATTTCGAACTTTACGACACAAAGACCACCGACCGCAGCAGCGACTCCGGCACATCGGGCAGCAAGACATTCGAGTTCCCGTTCATAGCCCGCAGCTACGGCGACTTCACGGTAGGTCCGGTGAACTACAGCTACTACGACATCTCCAAGAAACAGTATGTCACCATATCTGCACCTGCAGCCACCCTCAAGGTCTCTTCCGACGGAATGACCGACCCTGCTTCAGCCGGCGGCCTGACGGGCGCCGTACGCCAGGCAGTGAAGAACATAGGCAGCGACATCCGCTTCATAGCCACCGACGCTGCCGGACTGCGCACCAAGGGCAGGTTCCTTGTCACTTCGCCGCTCTTCTATATCCTTCTGGCAGTGCTGGCAGCACTTTATTTCATCCTGGCTTCCGTGATCGGCAAGGTAAGGGAGATGAAGGCCGATGTGGTGGGCACGCGCAACCGCAAGGCCAACAAGATGGCCACGGCCCGTCTGCGCCGCAGCAAGGAATATCTCGACAAGGGGCTTGTAGGGGCATATTACGAAGAGCTGCACAAGGCTGTGCTCGGCTATGTCGCCGACAAGCTCAGCATGCCACAGTCTGACCTGAGCAAAGAGAACATCAGCGGCAGCCTGGCCGCGAAAGGTGTGTCGGAAAAGGTTATCGAAGATTTGATGAACATCATAAATACTTGTGAAATGGCACGTTATGCCCCGGATTATACACCAGAGCAGATGGAAGAGCAGTATAAGGCTGCCACTCAGACAATCATGGCAATCGAAAGCGGTGTGAAGAAAGGGGCGAAGAAGGTGCAGGGTGCTGCCATGGCCATTGTGCTGCTTCTCGGACTCGGCTTCAGCGCATGGGCTCAGGAAGATGTGAAGGACATCTGGGAATCTGCAGCCAAGGACTACACTGCAGGTGAATATCAGAGCGCACTTGAGAAATATCTCTCTATCGAGGCTTCCGGCAAGACATCAGACAAGCTCTGCTACAATATCGGCAACGCATATTTCAAGGCGGGTGACCTGGGGCACTCTGTTCTTTATTACGAAAAGGCCCTGAAGCTGAATCCCGGCTATGCCGATGCCCAGTTCAACCTTGAAATCGCACGTGAATCGGTGCAGGACAAGATCGAGGTGGTGCCGGAATTCATCTTGAAGAAGTGGGTGAAGGATTTCGCTCATGGTCTGAGCAGCGACGGCTGGGCTGTGCTGGCACTTGTGTCGGCCATGCTTGCCCTGGCACTGCTCCTCTGCTTCAGGTTTGCCGGCAGGACAGGCATACGCCGTCTCTCTTTCATCCTTGCAATGGCGGCGGCGCTGATGTTTGTGGTATCGGTGCTGTTCGCGTTCGACCTGAGAGGTGATGTCACATCTGAAGACAGCGGCATAGTAATGCTTCCGGTATCGTCTGTGAAGAGTTCGCCCGCCGACAACGGCAAGTCTGTGTTCATCCTCCACGAAGGGACGAAGGTGGAGATACTAGACCGTCTGGGCGACTGGGTCAAGGTAGAGATCGCCGACGGCCGCCAGGGCTGGATGCCCGTCTCCGACATGGAAGTGATCTAGCCTGCGTAACTGCTTGAAACATAAGAGGTGACCTCGCAGCAATAATGCCGGCGGGGTCATTTTTTTATCGAGGTTGTAACCTTTTGGCCTTTAATTACGTCTAACTGCAAAAATTAATAGTCATGAATATCCCAGTTAACACTTTGTTTGAATTTTTGAAAGTACTTATAGTCTGCTGTATGCTTGTAGCCATAGTATGGATTATCATAAGGGCACGCAACAGAAACTTAAAGATGAAGTATGACATTATCATAAAGGCATTGGAAAACGGGGTTGAGATTGATCCGCAGAAATTCCTGATGCCTACGGACATGAATGCAGGCAGGCTCAGGCGCGGCTGCATCGAAAGCGGTGTGGGACTGCTTATTGCAACTTTTGGGGTGATTCTCTTCAGGATTGACCCGTATATGATAATGATTTCAAAATATCTTCCTGAGAATAGTACCAGAGCAAGCTTTTTCATCATCTGCCTTACAATTGTGATAGGGGTGGTCCTGATGGTTGTCGGTGCCGCCAACATCCTGGGGTATGTGGTGATACGGAAACGCAACAGGAACTGATTGATGTCGCCAGCGCAGTTCATATCACAGATAAGGGACATTCAGGGGCCGTTGAGACGGTTTCTGTGTGTGCTTTGCCGCGGCGACGCTGCACTGGCCGACGACATCGCGCAGGATGCATTCATGAAAGCGTTCCTTGCTGTTGACTCATTCCGCGAAGATTCATCATTGTTGACATGGATATTCAGGATAGGATACAACTGCTTCGTTGACAAAATGCGCAAGGAAGGAAAGATTGTGATGGAAAGTATCACTCCCGAGTACCATGATGTACCGTCAGATGTGGCTGCTGACAACTTTTTTAAATATGAGGCACTCTATTCTGCCATCGATGCTCTCTCGGATAATGAAAAAGCAGCAGTCCTTCTGTTCTATAAAGAAGATATGTCTGTAAAGGATATAGCAATAATAACCGGGCTCTCTGAGTCTAATGTGAAAGTGACATTGTCAAGAGGCCGTAAACATTTGAAAGACAAATTGGAAAATGGAAACAGATGAAAAGATAAAAGCATTCATGGACAACCACTGTCCAGAAGTGAATGACGGCGACAAGTTTCTTGATGAACTTGAGTCGAAACTTGTCATCATGGATCAGGCAAGGACCATCTATGGAAGAAAAGTCCGTCAATCCAATGGTTGGGTGATAGCTGCATTCTGTGTTGGAGCTCTGTTCGGCGCAGCATATTGCATAACCATGTTGTTCGGTGGCGGAAGATTTGAGTCATTTGGAAGATTTACAGCGGATGCATTCAGGTTTGTCACCAGGTTCCGTTTCCTGATCATGGCTTCAGTCATATCTGTGCGCGCTATAGGTACGTTCGTTCAATATACAAAAGAAGAGAAACAATGAAAAGGATTATCATAGTATTCTTCATCGCAGCGCTGACCTCCGCTGCGGTTGTGGCGCAGGAGGTCCCGAATAGGTATGGGATAAAGTCGGGAATAATCTCCCGTGATATGAAGCATGGTCAGAAAAGTACCTTCTATTTTGTTGATTACGGACATAAGACGGCAGAAATCAACACTGCAATTATGTGTGTCGACGGTGTGCACAGGGA